>CAIZXK010000400.1 GCA_903936865.1 uncultured Bacteroidales bacterium
AAATTATTGATGGAAGTTGTAAAAAACGGCATAGCAGTCTTTAAGGTTGAAAAGCCCGGGATGGGAGATTGCAAAGGCACTGCTGCATGCGAGGATATTGATTTCCTTACCGAATTAAATGCATTTGAAAAAGCTTATCAAAGTATTCCATACTATACGTTTTTAGATACAGCTAATATATTTATTTTCGGACATTCGATGGGAGGTGTAATTGCTCCAATTATGCATAGAACTCCCGAAGCCAAAGGTATTTCAGTATATGGAACCGTAACAAGAAGCTGGTTTGAGTATTTTGTTGAAATGTCGAGAATACAACTTACTATTTCAGGTGAGGATTACAAAGACAATGAAAATATGTTTGCAACACGTCTTAAATTCAATTATGAATATTTAATCAATAAAAAAACACCGTTGGAATTATCAAAAGACAGCACTTTAGCAGAATTATTAAAAACAGAATGGGAATATCAGTCTCCCGACAAAATAACCGGTAGAAATTACAAATACTGGCAGCAATTGCAGGATGTCAGCATGTTGAAAGGATGGGCTGATTATAAAGGTAAGGTATTATCAATATGGGGTGAATGCGATTTTGTGGCATTCAGTAAATTAGATCATGAATGGATTGCCGATATAGTAAACACCTATCATCCGGGAAATGGTAAATTTATTTCGTTACCGAATTCAGATCATGCATTTACATTTAACAATAACATGAAAGAAGCAGCAGCAAACTGGACAAATGGAAGTTATAGAAAAACTCATTTTAATGATTCCATTTCCAAAACTTTACTAAAATGGATTAAGGAAAACGAGAAATAAACTATGTTTTCTTAATACAATGCGAACTTTGACAAAGTTGCATCTTTTCACATAAAAAGAGTTCTAAAAATTAGATTTTTCGAGGCGAACAAGATTTTAAAACCGCAGTTTACTAATGTAAATGCTATGTACTGAGCGAAGTCGAAGTAAGGACTTTAAAATTGAAGTTCAACGAAGAAAAAGCAATTTTAAGAAGTCCTGATAATATATTAATGATAAACTGATTATACTTTTGCAAGAAAAACTTTGTCAAAGTTAAACAAACTATTATTAAAGCTGACTTCTACTTTATTTCAATTTTTTGATTTAAAAAATCAACGACATCCCCAGTTCTTAATTTTTTACGTCTGCGATACTCTGTTTCATTGTTTACCATTACATCACCATCATCAACATATTGTTTGGCATCGCCGCCGGATTCAGCCAAACCCAATAATTTCAGTAACTTTATAAGCTCAATGTATTCTTCTCCTTTTAATTCAAATATCATAGTGCAACTATTTATTAATTGATTCATTTACAAAATATTTTGCCTGTATAAACAATATGCAAAAGTAAAACTTTTTGAAATACCTTTAAAGGGATTCTGAAAATTAGATTTTTGAGGCGAACAAGATTTTAAAACTACAGTTTACTAATGTAAATGAGAACTTAGCGATGCGTTATCATGAACACATTTTAAAAATTAATAAACTTGTGAATAAATTTAAAAATTGAAGTTCAACGAAGAAAAAGCAATTTTTAAAAGTCCCGTTTATATTTTAGTTTCAAAAAAGACAAGATATCAGTAAACTTTATTGGCAATGTATTATTTTCATGCAATATTATCAATTGATTTACTTAAAATTAGCCAGTTTTAGAACGTTGGTAATTACTTAAATTTTTTTAACATAAAATTTGCAGGATTTTCTTAAATTTGCAATCTTAAAAATTCAGAGAAATGTTTACAGATCAGGAGAAATTTTTTGGCGAAGGTCTTACTTATGATGATGTATTGCTGGTACCTGCATATTCAGAAATACTTCCACGCGAAGTGAATGTAAGTTCCATGTTTTCACGTAATATAAAATTAAATATACCTATTGTATCTGCAGCTATGGATACTGTAACAGAATCTCACATGGCAATAGCAATTGCACAGGAAGGTGGCATAGGTGTTTTACACAAAAACATGAGTATTGAAGAACAGGCAAAAGAAGTAAAAAAGGTAAAGAGAGCCGAAAATGGAATGATACTTGATCCGATAACTGTTGGTGATGATGCCTTGGTTTGCGATGCACTAAGCCTGATGAAAGAATATAAGATAGGTGGAATTCCGGTTGTAAATAAAGAGATGGAACTGGTTGGCATTGTTACTAACCGAGATTTAAGATTTGAAAGAAATCAAAGAAGACCCATCGTTGAAATTATGACTAAAGATGTAATTACCACATCTGAATTTACCGATTTTGACAAGGCAGCAGACATATTGCAATTACATCGTATTGAGAAATTACCGGTAATTAACAGTGCTAAAAAATTAGTTGGTCTTATTACTTACCGCGATATTATAAAATTAAAGGAACGACCAAATGCTTGCAAAGATATAAATGGCAGATTGAGAGTAGCTGCTGGAGTTGGAGTTACCGGAAATCTGATGGAAAGAGTTGATGCGTTGGTAAAAGCCGGAGTTGATGCCATTGTAATTGATACAGCACATGGTCATACCAAAGGTGTAATGGATGCGTTGAAACTTGTCAAAAGCAACTATGCCAATATAGACGTTGTAGTTGGAAATATTGCAACAGCCGAAGCAGCTATTGATTTAATGAATGCAGGTGCTGACGGGGTTAAGGTTGGTATAGGTCCCGGTTCCATTTGTACTACACGTGTTATTGCAGGAATTGGGGTTCCCCAACTGTCGGCAATTTATAATGTATCACATGCACTAAAGGGAAGTGGAATTCCTGTGATTGCTGACGGAGGTATAAGATATTCAGGCGATATTGTAAAAGCTCTTGCAGCTGGAGGAAGTTCTATAATGGCAGGTTCCTTATTTGCAGGTGTTGAAGAATCACCAGGAGAAACTATCATTTTTGAAGGCAGAAAATTTAAAACTTACAGAGGAATGGGATCTATAGATGCCATGCAACAAGGATCTAAAGATCGTTATTTTCAGGATATGGAAGACGATATTCAAAAATTGGTTCCCGAAGGTATTGTAGGAAGAGTTCCTTATAAAGGAACATTATCAGAAGTGATACATCAAATGGTTGGCGGATTAAAAGCTGGTATGGGATATACTGGTTCTGCAAACATTGAGAAGTTACAAAAAGCCAAATTTATAAAAATAACGCCTGCAGGTGTGGTTGAGAGTCATCCGCATGATATTACCATTACCCGTGAAGCACCAAATTACAGCAGATAATTAATTAATTTAAAAACAAATAACTCATAAATCTATGTCAATGATAATTAATATGTATTTGAAAAGCAAAAAGCAATTTTTAGTCCTTATTGCTTTATTTATTTTTTCAGGTAGTTTTGCACAACAAAACAATGACCCTATTTTATTAAAAATAGCAGGTGAAAATATCAGTAAATCTGAATTTCTAAGGGTTTTTCAAAAGAATAACTTAAAAGATCAAGCAATTGATAAAAAAGCCTTAGATGAATACCTGGAATTATACATCAATTTTAAACTTAAAGTGAAAGAAGCCATTGAATTGGGTTTAGATACAGCAAGAGAATTCAAATCAGAACTTAATGGATACAGAAGCCAATTAGCTCAACCACTTTTAGTTGACAAGGATGTTACAGAAGAACTTATCAGCGAAGCATATAAACACATGCAATATGATATCAGAGCAAGTCATATCCTGATAAAAGTTGACAAAAATGCCAATCCTGCAGATACGCTTATTGCGTATAACAAAATTATCAGCCTGAGAAAAAGGATATTGGCAGGTGAATCATTCGAAAAAATCGCATCAGAATCATCAGATGATCCATCTGCAAAAGATGTTCCAGCAACTAACGAACGTCCTGCTTATAAAGGAAATGGTGGCGATTTGGGTTATTTTTCAGCTTTTGATATGATTTATACTTTTGAAGATGGTGCCTATAATACCAAAGTTGGAGAAATTTCTATGCCTATCCGCTCCGATTATGGCTATCATTTAATAAAAGTTACCGATAAGAAAAATGCTATGGGTAAAGTTCAAATAGCTCACATACTGATTTCAATGGCTCAAAATCCAAGTGCTGATGAAATCAAGAATGTTCAAAAGAAAATTGATGAAATCAATGCAAAATTAAAAAGCGGTACTTCCTTTGAAGACCTGGTAAAAGAATATTCTGATGATAAAGGTTCAGTAAGTAAAGGTGGAGTACTACCTGAATTTGGCGTTAACAGAATGATACCCGAATTTATTGTTGGCATTTCAAAACTGGAAAAACCTGGCGACATAAGCGAACCTATTCAATCAAAATATGGCTGGCACATTTTAAAACTAATCAACAAACAAGGTATTAAAAGCTTTGACGAATTAAAAAATGACATCAAACAAAAAGTGTCAAAGGATGAACGCTCAAACAAAAGCAAAGAATCATTTCTGGCAAAATTAAAAGTAGAATATAAATTCACTGAAAACACAAAAACCATTAAGGATTTTTATAAAGTAGTTACTGATTCCATTTTTAATAACTCTTGGAAAGCAGAAGAAGCCAAAATGTTAATTGCTAAGATGTTCAGTATAGGTGAAAAAACGTATACCCAAACAGATTTTGCTGAATTTTTGGCTGTAAAACAAGAAAAAGTTGCCACTCAAAGTATTGAATCTTATGTAAATAATCGTTACAAAGAATGGCAGGAATATTTGCTTTTCAGATATGCTGACAGCAAATTGGAAGAAAAAAACATTGACTTTAAAGTATTAATGCAGGAATACCACGATGGTATTTTGTTGTTTGATTTAACAGACAGAAATGTTTGGTCTAAAGCGATAAAAGATACAGTTGGGCTAAAGGAATTCCATCAGAAAAATGCACTTAACTATATGTGGGGCGAACGTTTGGATGCTGTAATATTTACATTTAAACATGGTAAAGTTACCGAAAAAGATGCTCGTAAATTTGTAGAAAAAATAAATAAGAAAAAATACAATTACGAATTCAATAAAATAGATGAACTAATTGCAAAGCTTACTAAAGACAGTGCAGTAGTGGAATATAAATTTGATAAATTCTCAAAAGGCGACAATAAATTTATTGATCAAATTACCTGGCAAACAGGAATTTCCAATACCTTAACGGATGGAAATAATTTAATTATAATCCTGGTAAATAAACTGATAAACCCTGAACAAAAAACATTACAGGAAGCTAAAGGTATAGTTACAGCCGATTATCAAAATTATTTAGAAAAAGAATGGCTAAAATCTTTGCGTAATAAATATTCCTTTACCGTTGACAAAGACGTTTTAAATTCTATAAAATAATTAAAAATTCAAATAGTAAAGACCTGACATTTAAATTATGTCGGGTCTTTAAATCTTAACTATAAAATATGTCAGGTGTAACAAAGCTTTTTTTATTTGCTGTATTAATAGCATTGATGGTAGGTTGCAAAACTAAAAATGATGAAAAAATTATTGCAACCGCTTTCGATTATTCGCTTTATCAATCTGACATAATTGGAATTGTTCCGAAAGGAAGTACCAAAATGGATAGTACAACCATAATAAAAAATTACATAAACAATTGGATACGCCAAAAAATTGTACTTCATAAAGCTGAAAAGAATTTAAATTCGGAACAAAAAGATTTTGCACAACAAATTGAAGATTACCAGAATTCATTGATTATTTACACTTATGAATCCAAGTTAATTAATCAATTACTTGATACGAATGTTTCAAATCAGGATATTCAGAACTATTACAATGCCAATTCCGATAATTTTCAGTTGAAAGATAATATTATTAAAGTAAATTATGTAAAACTCGAATTAAAATCTCCATTAAAAGCTAAAATAAAAAATATGCTTTTCAGTAAAAAAGAGGATGTAAATACTAAAAATCAATTGATTGATATTTGCACAGAAAATGCAGTAAATTTTTACCTTGATGATGATGCCTGGCTATTATTTGATGATTTGTTAAAAGAAATTCCTATAGAAACTTACAATCAGGAGGCTTATTTGAAAAGCAACAGAACTATTGAAACTAAAGACGATAATTTTTATTATTTAATAAATATTAAAGATTTCAAGACAAGAGAAAGTGTTTCACCTTTAAGCTTTGAAAGAGATAATATCCGGAATATTATTATCAATAAACGCAAACTCGAATTAATACAAAAAATGCACAAAGAAGTTTTCGACGAAGCTACAAAAAATAATGACTTTAAAATTTATTAAACAAACAATAAAAAAAGAAAATTTGAGTTTGTAAAACAACTTATTATAAAAATTATGCATAAAATAAAGTTTTTTCTACTGTTAATATCACTATGCTTTGCTAATACGCTAAAATCTCAAAATCAAATAATTGATCAGGTTGTAGCTATTGTTGGAGGAAATATTGTAAAACTATCTGATATTGAGACTCAATATAACCAGATGAGAATTCAGGGAACATTGAAAGGTGAAGGCCTTGATAAATGCAGTATTTTAGAAAATATACTTTTCAGTAAATTAATGCTGAACCAAGCAAAACTTGATAGCATTGTAGTTGGCGATGAACAGGTTGAAAGCGAACTTGACAGACGGTTGAGATATTATATTTCCCAATTCGGATCAAAAGATAAATTTGAAGAGTTTTATAAAAAATCAACCCTGGAATTTAAAGATGAATTCAGGGAAATAATACGCAATCAAATGCTTGTTCAGATGATGGAAGGTAATATTACAGAAACTGTTAAAGTTACTCCAAATGACGTAAGAAAATTCTATAATGAAATTCCTGTTGATAGCATTCCTTTAATAGATGCTGAATATGAAATTGGTCATATTGTTCGTCAGCCTGAAATAAGCAAGGAAGAAATGGAAGTTATAAAACAACGATTGGCTGAACTAAGAGAACGTATTCTTAAAGGTGAAAAATTTGCTTCATTGGCAGTATTATATTCCGAAGATCCGGGTTCTGCAACCAAAGGTGGCGAATTAGGTTTATTTGGAAGAGGCGAAATGTTTCCCGAATTTGAAGCAGCTGCCTTTAATCTTAAACAACCCGATGAGGTTTCTAATGTTATCAAGACCAAAGCAGGTTATCACATTCTGCAGTTAATAGAAAGACGAGGTGATTTTGTGAATGTTCGCCACATTTTATTAATGCCAAAAGTATCGCCATATCAACTTATTAAAGCTAAAAATTATCTTGACAGTATTTATCAGGTAATGAAAGACAGTTCAATGCTATTTGAAACTGCTGCATTAAGGTTTTCTGATGATCCAAGTAAAAACAACGGCGGTTTGATTGTTAATACAGGTAGTGGAAATTCAAAATTTGCAGCTGATGAAGTTGATCCTTCGGTTTTCTTTGTGGTTGATAAATTAAAAGTCGGAGAAATTTCCAAACCGGTTGTAATGAAAGATGCTGACGGCAGACAGGCATATCGTATAATATATCTGAAAAACAGAACTACAGCTCATCGGGCTAATCAGAAAGTGAATCAAAATAGCAATAATGAAAAATATTATACATGGAATACATCCGGAACTGATATACTAGAATTGGTGGTTGCACTTTATAAGAATAATTGTTTTCAACGGAAAGATGGAAAACCCATTAAACGCGTCGAATTGACTGAATATTTTCTGGACTTGTTCAGCGTGGAAATTAAAGATGTGGAAGGTTCTCTTACCCGAGCCACTAACA
>CAIZXK010000401.1 GCA_903936865.1 uncultured Bacteroidales bacterium
AATTCTTCACTTTTCCCTATTGATTCAGAAATATACTTTTTTATTAAAATTTTGGAAATATTAATAGATTCGGATATTGAAGTATCATTAAATGAGTTCTCGCCTAAAATGAATACATCATCCACGAAATAATAAATTGTTTTCATTTTTGAATTTACAATATCATCCTGGTATCCAACGATTTTAACAACAAATTTATCAAAATTCGAAGCATTAAAATAACTTGGTTCTTCCCTGCTTTTTAATAATTCATTAAAGCTAAGATTAAAGGAGATATTCCCAAATTGTATATTTTCATTAGTCTGAAAAACTTTAATATCTGGTTTTCTTTTAAGATACATCAATACATGAAAAATAAATTCATCGTTAATACAAGGTGTAAAAGGGCTTCTCAAATCATTGTCTTTAAACAAATTAACATATTCAAGACTGTATTGACCTTTTGTCAATTTAGTTAGAAATACTTTAAACCTAAATTTTAATACTTTAAACATGAATTATTTATTTTTATTATTTAGTTGAATCTACAAAGATAATTAAAATTTATAATTACCTATTTCTTTTAAATCAAAATTATTAATAAAGCTAACTTTCTGAATATTTTCGGTTTTTCCTAAGCGAATAAATACTTCTGCAGACTTTTTATACTGATCGTTTCTGTTTGAATCAAGTAGCAGCAAAAATCCAATTATAATATTTCCAGCCATTTCAACTAAACGACGTGCATGAAAATCAAAAATTTCTGTATTATCCATTTCTGTGACCTTTTCAATTGTTTTTGCAAATTGATCAGTCATTTTAATTAGAGAATCCTTAAGATATTGTAATTCAGGTTTTACATCAACCTTAGCATAATCTCTTAACGATTTTAAATAAACACCGTTGCTAACTCCTCTTATTGCAGCAACTACTTGTAACTGGGAAGTTCCTTCATAAATTGTTGTAATACGTGCATCCCTATATATTCTTTCTATAGGGAAATCTTTCATAAAACCGGTTCCACCATGTATTTGCAAAGAATCATAAGCAATTTGATTACAATATTCACTTGAGAATAATTTTAATAATGGAGTATAAACATCTGCCACTTTTTGATGATGTTTAAAATCATTTCTTTCTTCAGAAGTTAAACTTCTATCCTCAGCAATAAAAATGTATGATTTGTAAATATCTACGTATCTGCATGTATCATATAATAAAGTACGAATTGCATCAGTCTTTGCTTTCATATTAGTAAGCAATTCGTAAACAGCTGGATATTGAATAATAGCTTTTCCGAATTGCTCTCTTTCATGAGCATATTTTAAGGCTTCCCGATATGCAGCTTCTGCAATACCAACAGATTGGGCACCAACTCCCAAACGTGCTGAATTCATTAAAGACATCACATATTTTATAAGACCCATTTTCCGATCACCAACTAATTTTGCAGGAGCATTAGTAAAAACCAATTCACAAGTTGGGGATCCTTTGATACCAAGTTTGTTTTCGATACGTCTAACAATCATTGCATTATCTTTTCTATCGTAAACAAATAAAGATAAGCCACGTGCATCAGATGTTCCTTCTTCCGAACGAGCCAACACTAATGAAACATCAGCATCACCATTTGTTATAAATCTTTTTACACCATTTAAAACCCAGGTTTTAGCATTTTCATTGTAAGTTGCTTTCAATTGAACAGCTTGTAAATCAGAGCCTGCATCCGGTTCAGTTAAATCCATTGCTGCTGTAGCGCCATCTCGATTAAAACGAGGGAGAAAATCATTTTTTATTTCATCTGAAGCAAATTCATGAATTGTTTCAGCACAATCCTGTAAGCCCCATATATTTGTAAAACCGGCATCACCACGTGCAACAATTTCGGCAGACATTACATAAGGAACCATAGAAAAATTTAAACCACCATATTGACGTGGTAATGACATTCCTATTAAACCGGCTTCAACCAATGCATCGTAATTCTGTTGAGTACCTTTTGCATATTTCACTTCATTGTTTTCTAACAAAGGGCCATCATGATCAACAGATTCGGCATTTTCAGCGATTATATTTCCAGTAATTTCGCCAATTATTTCAAGGACTTTATCGTAATTATCCAATGCATCTTCAAAATCAATAGGTGCAAAATCGTAATTTTCTTTATCAGCAAAATTTCTTTCTTTCAATCTTACTATTTTTTCCATTAATGGATGAGTAAGATGAAATTTAATATTTTCGTTATCTGTATAAAAATTTGCCATTATTCTCTTGTTTTATTATTTTGAATTTTCTTTATAATACTTAATCATTTTTGGTAAAATATCACCAACATTACCTATAATTGTATAATCTGCAATTTTATTGATTGGTGCTTTTGGATCATTATTTATTGAAATGATTTTTGCACTCTGATCCATACCCGCTCTATGTTGAACAGCACCGGAAATTCCACATGCAATATATAATTTAGGGCGAACTGTAATACCAGTTTGACCAATCTGACGGGCATGATCAACTAAACCAGCGTCAACAGCTGCTCTGGATGCACCTACTTCACCTCCGATTGCATCTGCCAATTGATATAATAAATCAAAATTTTCTTTGGTTCCAACACCATATCCACCAGCTATTATAATTTGAGCACCTTTGATATTTATCTTTTGCTTTTCAACATGTCTTTCAAGAATTTCAACTAAAAAATCATCTTCTTTTAAATATTTTTCAATATTCAATTTTTTCAGTTTTCCTTTGTAAGTTTCTGAAAAATGTTCTTTTTTCATTACCCCTTCTCTAACCGTTGCCATTTGAGGTCGGGTATCCGGATTTATTATAGTTGCGATAATATTTCCACCAAAAGCCGGACGGATTTGATATAATAAATTCTTATAGATTTTCTGAGTTTTATTTTCAGTATGATCTCCTATTTCTAAACTTGTGCAATCAGCTGTTAACCCACATCTTAATGAAGAAGCTACTCTTGGTGCCAGATCTCTTCCGATAGAAGTTGCTCCGAATAAAGCAATTTCAGGTTTTTCTTCCTTAAAAAGATTAATTATTATTGAAGCATGAGGTAAAGTTGTATATGGAAATAATCTTGGTTCCTGAGCTATATGAATTACATCAACACCAAATGGATATAATTGAGTTTCTATATTTTGAATTTGATCACAAATTACTATAGCTTCTAATTTAATATTTAATTCGTTTGCTAATTTTCGACCTTTTGATAATAACTCTAAACTTACATCGGCAATTAAACCTTCTTCTGTAACTTCGCAATAAACAAAAATGTTATTCATATTTATTAAAATATTTATTCAGTAAAAAAATAATTAACCTATAATGTGAGAATCAATAAGTTCTTTTATTAAACCTTCAATGTCTTTATCTGCAGAAGTTAAAAGAATTGTTTCTTTCTGTTGTAAAACAACGTTTTCAATTTTTTTAACTTTTGTAGGAGAACCAGAAAGGCCTAATAATTCAACATCTGCATTTAAATCGGCAACTGTCCATTCATCTATTTGAAGATAAGGTCTCTTATCGAATAATTCAGTATAATCTCTGGTTTCTTCCTGTAATTCAGTAAGTGTACGAGCATACTTATATCTCATCAATAATTTTGCATTTCGTGGACGACAATCTGGTGCAGAACTATGTACAGTTAATAAAGCTGGTAAAGGTGTTTTTACAACTTCTATTCCTCTTTCCAATCTACGTTTTATAGTAATATCTTTATCAGTTGCTGAAATAAATTCTTCAGCATAAGTTATTTGTGGAATACCTAATTTTTCGGCAGCCTGAGGTCCAACCTGTGCTGTATCACCATCAATAGCTTGACGACCGGATATTACCAAATGATATGGGGCTAATTTTTTTATAGCTAACGAAATTGCATAGGATGTTGCTAATGTATCTGAACCGGCAAATTTTCTGTCAGTTATCAAATATCCTTTGTCAGCACCTCTGTAAACAGATTCTCTGATTATTTCAGCAGCTCTTGGTGGACCCATTGTAAGTACAATTACTTCAGCGTCTTTAATTTTGCTTTTAATTTCTAATGCCATTTCCAAAGCATTTAAATCTTCCGGATTGTAAATAGCTGGTAATGCAGCACGGTTAACAGTTCCATCAGCTTTCATTGCATCTTTTCCAACATTTCTCGTGTCGGGAACCTGTTTTGCTAAAACTACAATTCTAAAACTCATATATAATAGGTTTGTTTTCTATAAAAGTTTGCAAATTTATAAAATTCTGATAGATATTACAAATTTAATCAATTCACATGAGCTAAAAATATGGTTTTTTAACTATATTTCATCTCTTTTTTTTAATTAATAATACACGTTGATAAAAATTATAGTACATTTATACTTTAAATTTTTTAGCCATGAATATTTTTGATAACAAAGGAATGATGATTTTTCCCAATCCTCAAAAAGCAGATAAACAGATTGATAAACTAATAGTTGTAAAAGAATGCTTTTGTCCCAAAGGTCATGATTTAATAAATAAACGAGTAAATTTTAATGGATTTAATGGAATCTTTTTAAAGGTTAAACATTTTGGGAAATCAGGATTTGTAGCCTTAAGTCCTATTTTTGGAGATAAAAGCAGAATTTTTCTAGATATTGATGTTAAGAAAGATGATATTTTAGAATTGTATTGTGCACATTGCAATACAGAGCTTCCAGTTTACTCCACATGTAATTGTGGTTCAAAAATATTATCATTATTTACAACAAGAAACCTGGAATTTTCCGATTGTATAGGTATTTGTAATAAGGTTGATTGTGTCAATTCCGAAATTATCAGTGAAAATCAAATGATAACATTATCAACTATTGATCTGGGCTTATTATAATACCTTAAATTCACAGATTTTTTCTTCAAGCTGCGAATTACACGAATTTTTATAAATAATAATAAATGACAATAAAATTTTGCAAAATTCTAATAAAAATCCGTTAGAATTTTAGGTAATAAATTAAAAATGAATTAATAAATAAAATCAATTTAAATTATTAAATATGGACATCAGTTGTTTTATTGATAAGAATATAGTTCCAAATGAAACAGAATTGAAAAATGCATTAAGAAATACTTTTGCATTATGGAATGAAATCAGATCTTTTGTAATTGAAAAATATCCAAATGCCAAAGAAGAATGGAATTATCCGGGGGTAAAATATGGATGGAGCTATAAAATAAAGGATAGTAAAAGAGCTATTATTTACCTTTTGCCAAGAAATAATTATTTCAAAGTCGCTTTTGTATTTGGAATGAAAGCCACTGAAGAGATATTAAATAATTCTATTGATGAGGCAATAAAAAATGAATTGAAATTGGCAAAAGTTTATGCAGAAGGACGAGGAATAAGAATTGACATTAAAAACAAAGCTGTTCTAAAAGATATTTATGAATTGATTGAAATAAAGCTAAAATATTAATCTCAACTATTTTCAGTACAATCAATTAAAGTATAATAGTAATTTTTAAATTATTACTTATCCCCTATTTCAGTTTCTTTACTATTTTGTCGACAATTTCCTGATTTAGTTCATAAAACAAATCTTTAATGTTATTTTTTTCATCAATAAGTACATAAAAGGGTTCCGAATTGGTAAGATATAGTTTTCCTGCCCTTTTTGAAAAAACAACCTGGAAATTATAATTTCTTTCCGTAATAAAAATACTAATGTTTTTTTCTAAAGCTTCTTTTGTATTTACTGCTATAAAAGTTAAACCTGAATTCTTCAATTCAATATATTGCTCATTTAATGCATCCATTTGAGTTAAACATTCATCACAATCTGTTGACCAAAAACCAAGTAAAATGTATTTTGATTTTATTTCATTTAATTTAAACTCTTTATTATCGGATGTTGTTCCATAAAAGTCCGGGGCTTTTTTAATTGAAAAATCTGACAGTTCTGTTTGAAGATTATTACCATTAAATTTAGTTTGTGTTTGAAAATAGTTTCTCAACGTATCTGTATTTATAGTATATAAATGCATATTCGTATTTTTCTTATTTTCAAATTCATAACTGAAAATTTGTTCATAAGAATCTTTCTCTGATGCAGGATTTGTATAAATATATTTTGTTATTCTTAAAAGTATCGTTGAATCTTTTTTTGACAAATATGTTGTTTCTACTGTTTTATCGGCATATTTCTCATTTCCTTTTCCGGTTTTATCGGGAATAAATCCGTTATTTTTATCAAAATCAGTAATTTTAAAACCAAAGCAAGTTATCCCATTAATAGTTATATCATTGATAGTTTCAAAAAAAACATTTTCTTTACTTCTGATCTCTTGCATTAAATCGTTGATCATGCTGTCAATATCACCTTCTTTGATCATAAATGAAGGTAAATGATCCATTTCCAATTGTGTATAATAATCTTCTAAATCCTCGTTTTTCAATAAATTGAAACTATATAAATCGCTTCGCTTTTGAGATGGATTTATATTATAGGTTTGCTTTTCATTCAAAATACAAATTGATTCAATTTGCAAATCTTCAATACGATAGTTTTCTGATCTTAAACATGCTTTAGTTTTATCATACCATACTTTTTTCTTAATGGATAGGTTAGAATCAAGATAGTTGCTAGTAATAAATTCAACATATACATTTTTGAATATTGTATGCCTTTGATTTATTTTTTTCAACAGCATAACTGTATCTATTTGAGAATAAGCAAAAGCATTGGAAAACGAAAAGTAAAGGATTAGTATAAAAGCCTGTTTGATTAAATTCATATTAAAAAAAATTAGGAATCAAAGATATAATAAATGTTTAATATTTCAACCGATGAAATCGAAATTCATAATATTTGTTTTACTTTTTTCTACAAATTATATTTATATTACTCAAGTAAACCATTAGTGAAATATATAATCAATTGCTTTATTAGAGGCTCTCCCTGCATAGCTAATTACTGCATAGGGCAGTTTTACTCGATTATGGGCTTTTTTGTTCAATTTTGTTTAATTTTTTACTCAGAAATTTGTCATTTAAGTTTCATCAAATAAATTTGACAACTTTAAAGGCAATGTCCAAAGAAGTTTTATTACAACGACAAAACTGATTTTTCTTACATCTTAAAATTACTAGATGTCTAATAATATTCAGTTTGCTTTGTTTGAATGAGTACTAGCTGAATTAAGGGCACATTTTATTATAATCAAATACAGCTTCTTCAAATGTACATGTTTGATATTTAGGATTTGAATAGTATTCTTTTTTGTATTGTTCACATTCAAACATAAATTTTCTAATGGATTTCAATGCTTTTATTCCTTTTAATCCTGAAACCTCATAAACGGAACCGTCAGGTAATCTAACGTGACGCAAATAAATCCCCTCTCTTTTTTCCTTCATAACATCTTGTGCGTTGTACGAACCGTCAAAGTTTTCTTTAAACCTATAACTTGTCTGTACATCATCAAAGACGTCTACTATTATTTTTCCACTGACCATTCGTTTCCCGTAGCGGTAATATCCATCCGGTTTTTTTATTTTCAAGGGCATTCTCAGGTAAATAATGCCATCTTGACAAATCATTTTAATTTCAGGAATATCTTTTTTCTTTAGTCGAATGGTATTATTCTCACTATTTACATATTCAAAATCAATCATTTTTCCTTGAGCATTGGTATCAAAAAAATTAATTTGATTACAAGCTACAGTGTCGTTTTTGGTGGTGACATAATAGTTCTGTGAAAAACATTCTGTAATGGAGATTAGGATTAAAAATACAATTGTCGCTGTTTTGTTAACTGTGTTAAGTTTCATTTTTTCATTACTTAAATATTTTGTCTTACTCTTATGGATTTTCAGAATACTCCCTGTTTTAAAGTGGTTTTCTTGTCTCCACTTTTTTATTCTTTGCCACAATTGGGAGCTAAGCCAGATGGCTTTCGCAGACCTTCTTGTTTTTTTAAGCTTGCCTTTAACTCGTTTAAATATGTCATAAAACTAAACAAAGTCGAATGTTTTTTTAATAGCTTTGTATAGTTTTTATCATTTATAATTTTTCTACAAATATACTATTTATTTACAAACAAAAATTTCTCAGGTTGACTTTTAGGTTATTGTACTAATGACAATAATATGGATTATATTTGCTTGTTTCTATTGATATGAATACCCTACAGGCAATCGAATATTTATACAATATTAGGTGTTTTTTGTATAATGCATTTTGTTTTTTGCCATATTATATATCTTTTTCCTTTTTTTTAAAAATCAGAAAGGAACTATCGTGCCAAACGGAAAAGTGTTTTGAAAAAAATAGCAAAGACAGTGTATTCATAAGACGGAATCTTCAATTTTTTCTTTTTAATTTTCTTTACAAATGATTTAAATCTTAGCTTTTCAGTGTTTTTAAGTAAA
>CAIZXK010000402.1 GCA_903936865.1 uncultured Bacteroidales bacterium
GCTGGGGCAACATCTTCCATTACCATAGCAGGTATGGGAAATGTAATTATTCCTTCACATATTGCGGCATTAAATAATCTTACATTAGATAATTCAAACGGAATAACACTACAGAATGATCTTGGCTTGACAAGTCTGAATCTTACCAATGGAAAAATTACATTCGGAGAATTTGACCTCACAGCAAACAGCATTAGCGGTGGTTCATCTAGTAGTTATGCAATAATTAATACCAGTCTTGGTGGCAAGCTTAATGTAAACGGAACTACCAATACATTGCTACCGATAGGACATGCTGCCGGATATACACCTTTAACAATTACAAATGCAACTTCAACTAATTTGAGTGCAGCCGTAAAATATATCGGTGGCATGGCAGGATTTACATCAGCCGTACCTTCGTCTAATTATGTAAAATTGCAATGGGATATCACCAACTCCAATCCGGATAATGCTTCTGTAACTTTCAACTGGAATGTTGGAGAAGATTTCAATACAACACCATCAGCTCCGGTAGTAGGTCGTTACGATGGAAGCGAATGGGTTGCAGCCGGAACTACAGGTAGTTTAGGTACTAAAACCATTACTGCTACAGGAATCGGAGCTTTTTCGAGCTTTGCTGTTTATGGTGATATGCTTACTACTGTTTATGTAAATTCATCAACAGGTAATAACAACAATACCGGTGAAAATGCTACTGACAGTCCAGCAGGTACAGGACCAAAAGCTACATTAACAGCTGGTAAAACTGCTGTAGCAGAAGGTGGTACTATGATAGTTGCAAATGCAACATCTTATACTGAAAGCGTAAGTATCAATAAAAACCTGACTGTTCAGACTTCAGGAAGCTTTACATTGGATGGAGATCTTGCAGTAAGCGGAACTAAAGTTATCACTATGGCAGGTAATATGAACGTTAGCGGAACCTTAAACCTTGCTGCAGCCGGTGATAAAATCACTATAGGTGCAAATGCTTTAAGTATCGGTGGTGCATGGTCAGGAAATGGTTTTCTGGTTGGTGGATCTAGCTCAAACCTTACCCTGCGTGGAGCAGTAACTTCTTTTAATTTAGAAGGTAATGCATTGAACAATTTAACCATCAATGGAGCAGGAACCGTAAGTTTAAATACAGATTTTACTGTTGGCGGAACTTTAACTATGACCAATGCTGCAGATAAACTGGATGTTAATACGCATACACTTACCTTAAACGGAGCTATAGCTGGAAGCGGTTATCTTTTAGGAACTTCTTTATCAGCATTAAATATTGCACAAGGCTCAGGAGTAGCTTTTGGAAGTATGAATGTGGAAGGAGAATTAAATGCTCTTACTATAAACCGTACAGGTCAATCTGTTACTTTAGGTTCATGTGCTAATCCTTTAGTTATTGCTAATCTTACCTTAACGGAGGGTGTTCTTGAATTAGGATCTCCAGTATTAGGTACAGCAAATAATGTAAAAATAACAGGAGTTTATAGTCGTACCAATGGAACATTTAAAGATGATGAAGGTTTATCAAGTCTTGAATTTTCAGGTACTTCAAACGGTACATTAGTATTTTCCGGTTTACCAACTCTTGGAGGTTTGGTAATAAACTCAAATGGTAGTTTCGATATAGCTACTGCAATGGAAATATTTAATGTTGCTGTCAATACAGGAACACTTACCACTACTGCTGTTGTTAATTTCGGTGAAATTGCTAATGCATCAACAATCACTCTTGGTGCTAATGCCAGTGTAACAGGTTTATTCGCATTAACCAATCCAGCTGCTATATTTAATGTGGGAGCTCATACCTTTACATTTAATGGTGATATAAGCGGAACAGATATAGCTAGCTTAAATGCAGGTTTAACATCTGATCTTATTTTTAATGGAACAACAGCTTATGATTTACCTGCAACTATTACTGAGTTGAATAATTTAACCATAAATCGAAGCGAAGGTGTATCTATGACAGCCAATCTGGATGTTAAAAATATACTTACACTTTCAAGTGGAAACTTTACCATAAATGGGAAAATCTTAACCATTAATAAACCAATGACAGGAACATTAACCAATTTAACTGGTGATGGCAATGCAACATTAATTGTTAAAGGAACTGCTAATACAGAACTTCCTGCTTTGACACTGAAAGAGCTTAAGGTAATTAATACAACTGGTGTTAATTTAACCGGTGATATTGATATTATGAATACTCTAACGATGGAAGAAGGAACGATTGATAATTCATCATCTGAAATCAGATTTGCTGGTACAGTTCCTTCTTCTCATACAATTATCCGTAAAAATGGAAGTCTTACTACTGCAATTACTACTTTTGGATCTGCTCTTGAATTACAATACACAGGTTCATCAGCAATTACAGGAAGTCTAAATGAATTTCCTGTTGGTAGTTCTGTAACAACCAATGTTACAATTAATGCAGGTGCTGATGTAGCAATGGATATTGACCATACCGTAAATAATCTTACCTTAAGTAATGGAAGTAGTTTTGATATCAATGGCAAAACACTGACATTAAAAGGAATTCTTGTTGGAAGTACGTTAGTAGGCGGTTCAACTTCTAACCTTATACTTGAAGGAACTACTGCTTTTAGTATGCCTTCAACTATTACAGCACTTAATAATCTGACTGTAAATAATTCAGGTGGAGCAAGTTTGAATGCAAATATGGTTCTTAATGGTGCTTTAACTTTAACTGAAGGTGATTTCACGTTGGGTGCATACCGTTTAACATTAAAGAATCCTATTTCAGGTACATTAACCAACCTGGTTGCAGGAAATACTTCATCAATTACCATAACAGGTAATGTTACAGGTATTATTATTCCTTCACATATAAATATGCTTGCTGATTTGACTGTTAATAATAGCAATGGTACTGTTTTACAAGAAGCTCTTGCTCTTGGTAATCTAACATTGAGCAATGGAAATATTACCTTAGGTGCATATAATCTTACAACAGCAGCAATTACAGGTGGAAGTTCAGCTTCTTATGTTATTGCAAATGCAGCTTTAGCAGGAAGATTTACCAAAACAGGTGTTACAGCCCCTGTTATATTGCCACTAGGTTATTCTGCTTCATCTTATACTCCGCTAACAGTAGAAAATACTATTGTTGCTGATTTTACAGTAGGGATTAAACAAATACAAAATCCAACAGATTTTACTTATACAGTTCCATCTTCAAATTATGTAGCTTTACAATGGAATATCAGCCGTAGTGCCGGTGGTATTGCTACTGTTAAATATACATGGAATGCAGGCGAAGGTTATGGAGTTCAACCTACCTATGTAGGACGTACACCTAACAATACAACTGCATGGACACCAGCTGGAACTTCTGTTACATTAGATGTTAATCCTTTAATTAATACATATATTATTGCATCAGGTATCACAGAATTTTCTGATTTTGCAATCTTTAATGCTACTCCAGTTATAACCTGGAACAATCCAGCTAACATTACCTATGGAACCACATTAGATGGAACCCAGTTAAATGCAACAGCAACAGATCCAACTTCAGGATTAACTGTAGCAGGAACCTTTACCTATACACCTCCAAGTGGAACTATGTTAAATGCCGGATCAGATCAGGTGCTTAGCGTTCATTTTGCTCCTACAGAATCATCAAGGTATATCACGCCAGCCGATAAAACGGTTTTGATTGATGTGGAAAAGAAGGAGTTAACAGTAACAGCTGATGCACAGACTAAAGTTTATGGAGCAGCAAATCCAACATTAACTTTCCAATATAGTGGATGGGAAAATGGAGATGACGCAACAGATTTAACAACATTGCCAACAGCAAGTACTACAGTTGATTTAACAACAGGAGTAGGTGTTCATACCGATGCTATAACAGTAGCTGGAGGTGTAGCCGCAAACTATGCTTTCACATACGTAGCTGCTGATTTCACAGTAACTCAAAAAATGTTGACAGTAACAGCAAGTGCTCAGACAAAAACTTATGGACAAACAGCTCCAACATCTGGTACTTTGAATACTAACTTTACTGTTACCGGATTGGAAAATTCAGATGCAGTAAATGGAGTAACTTTATCATATGATGGAAC
>CAIZXK010000403.1 GCA_903936865.1 uncultured Bacteroidales bacterium
CCGTATATATGGCATGTACAATGAGCGATGCATATTACAAGGAATACGAAAAGGATTTATATCTTACCGGTCTGGCATTCCGATACAGCGAAACAGATGTGGATAATATGGCTGTAATCAGAAAAAATTATGAAAAAATATTCTTGCTTGATTATTTAAAGATTAATTTTACCAATGATTTATCAGAGACAGTGGTGGCACAGATAAATATGTGTTATCTTCCTGCAATGTTCAAGCTTTATGAGCATTACAGTTTGTCGGGAGAAAACGAAAAGAAAGCTGAAGTAAAAAAGCTGGCCATTAAAATTGCTAATGAAGCCGGTAAAGAAAATGAAGTAGCTCCGTGGTTCGAAAATAAAAAAGACTGATGCGGATTTTTAGAAAAAACTACATAAAAAACAGCGAGGCTGAGCTGATGCAATTCATCAAAAGCGGAAACAAAACTGCTTTTGATGAATTGTATAACAGATATTCGCAAAAGCTGCTTATGTTTTTCTATAAAATGCTTGCCAATGATCATGATAAAGCTCAGGATTTTACCCACGACCTTTTTATAAAGATTATCGAAAACCCCAATCAATATGATGTAAACCGCAGTTTCGATACGTGGATTTTTTGCCTTGCTTACAATATGTGCAAAAACGAATACAAAAAGCTGAAAATCCGTCAGGAACATAGTATTACAGAGCAAAAAACTTCCGATATATCTGTTTTTATAAACGAAACCATTGATAGAGAACTTTATCGCAATCAACTTCAGAAGCATCTGGAACAGCTCGACGAAGAACATAAAACCATTATTATTCTTCGCTTTGACGAAGAACTTACCGTAAAGGAAATTGCTCAGATAGTCAATTGCCCTGAAGGAACCGTAAAATCAAGAATATTTTACACCTTGCAGACATTGTCTGCCAAATTAGCTGTTTTTAATCCATTAAATAATTAGTTGCCATGCAAAAAGATATATTTCAACTCATACCCGATTTTGATCAGTTACTGGAAAACAAAACTTTCGACGAATTAAGTATTTCCGAAAAAAAAGCTGTAATGCAATGTATTACTCCCGAAGAATACGAGCAATACCGAAATGCTTTTGTTATGCTTAAAACTGAGATAAAACCAAAGCATCGCCTTAAGCCTGCTGATGATTTAAGGAAAGTGTTACTAAACGCTTTCGACAAAAAATACAGCCACAAACCTGATAATTATTTTAAACGAATTGTTACTTATAAACTTCCTGTTTATCAAATAGGTATTGCCGCTGCTTTACTTTTTGCTTTTGTTTGGTTTATAGATAGCCCATCCGAAAAGATTAACTATGTAACTACCTGCGATACCATTTATGTGGAAAAACCGGTTTATAACGAAATAGTGAAAAAGCAGGAAGTAAATAATGAAACGATAGTTGCTACAAAAACAACAGAAAAGCAAGTTCCGAAAAAACGTATTGTCAACGAAAAGCCTAATTATTATAAAGAATACCTGGCTAACAATATTCTTTCGAAAATGCAAACAGTAAGTACTATGAAAAAGGGAAAAAACATAGGTAAGGATTCTGTTCTTTTAGCCTGGATTACTCCGGTTTATTAGATTATCTCTTACAGCTATAGCTTTATACTGCAACCTTATTTCTGCAAATATTTAACCAAATGATTTGCCGATTTAAGGTAATACGTTATAAAGCCAGTTAGAGAGAAGTTATCAGTTTTTCCTTTGCATAAACCATTGCTTCATTAAAGAAATTTTCGTCTATCATACCTGCAGGTGCCTTGAGCTCAAATATTCTGCGGGGAATAGTAAGTTTTTCAAAAGCAAAACCTTCCCTCACTTTAAATCGGTATTTTTCTTTTAGAATTTCCCTGCCTTTACTCATCAATTCTTCAGGCGACATTTCTACTCCAACTGAATGCAAAGCTTTTGAAATCAATTCAACATTGTAAATTCCACGGGCAAAGAAGCATATTGAAATAGAGGAAAGTATCTGTCTAAGGCTTTCTTCCTTAATTAATTTATCCACAACTTCTTTTGCTGTAGGTGTTGAATTAATCATTTCATTCTGGTCGATAGAATATCCGGCATTATCTAAATGACTGTGACGTGCACCAATGGTAAATCCCAAATAACCTACAACTCCGGTATGATAACCAGGCATTTCATTTTTCCCGAAAGTCATTGAATAATCAAGACCTCCATACTTTCGGGCTGCAAAATCAGCACCTTTTGCAAGTGCTTTGTAAAAATCATTGGGTTGAGAAACAATGCGATCAACGGCATCCATATATCCTTTCAGATTTCCAAATTCAAATACCACTCCATCTGTATCAACTGTTGAAATTATTTTCTTCTGCATGGCTTCGGTTGCCCAGGAAAGAACAACTCCGGCCGACATGGCATCCAGACAATATTTCTCAACCAAATCAATCAGCTTCAGCATTTCTTCGGTATCACTTAAGCCGACCATACTTCCCAATGCATAGATTAATTCATAATCATATCCAACCATGGTGGTTTTGTAAAAATAGGGCTCATCTTCGTAAGGTTCGCGTAATACAGCCAGATGGATACAGCCTGTGGGACAATGCGAACAAGCTACTCGTCGGCCCAGAAAGTTTTCGGCAATGTGTTCGCCGGATATTTCTTCGGAATTTGCAAATGTTGCTGATTGCAGATTATTGGTTGGCAAGGCTCCCAATAAATTCAATGCTTTAATGTTTCCTGCAGTTCCCAGGTCATGATATTTCTTCATAACAGGAGAGTCAACTGCTTTGTCGTAAATTTCCTTATAGGTTTTTACATATTCTTTTTTGTTGGCTACCTCGATGTTTCTTTTTCCTGAAACCATCAACCCTTTCAGCATTTTACTTCCAAATACCGCACCTAATCCCATCCGTCCGAAATGACGGTAAGTTTCGGTAACTACTGCTGCATAAGATACCATTTTTTCACCTGCCAGTCCGATACGCATTATGGTTCGCATACCGGGATCTTTTTCGTTGGCACGGATAACATCACCAACCGTAAATGCACTTTTCATTCCCCAAAGGGTGTTGGCATTGCGAAATTCAACCCTGCGCTTTTTAATTACCAGGTAAATGGGCATATCACTTTTGCCTTTGATAACGATGGCTCCATAACCAGCCATTTTAATGGCAATAGCACTTCTTCCACCAGCATGGCTTTCGCCAATATCGCCTGTATGCGGCGATTTAAACATGGCAATTGTTTTTGATGCAAACGGATATACACCTGTAAATGGTCCTACTGCAAAGATTATTGGATTTTCTTCGGACAGTGCATCAATATTCTCCGGACATTCTTCGTGTAGTAATTGAGTAGCAACTCCTGTACCTCCGATGTATTTGTCGAATAAATCTTTACGGTTCTTAATCCAGAATTTCTTATGAGAAAGGTCTATATATAAAACTTCGCTGTAATTTTCTTTGTTTATCATAACTTTACTCCTTTACCATTTCTAAAACATTGTGAGGACAAAATTTAACGCAATAACCACAGTGGACACATATTGAAGGTTTATTCTCCGTATCGTTCAAGAAAACAGCTTTTACCACACAGGCATTTTTACAATTACCACAACCAATACATTTTGAACTGTTGAAAATAACACCCCTTCCCGGTTTTTCGGTAAGTGCTCCTGTTGGACAAACTGCCGCACAGGGAGGATTGTAACACGAACGGCAAATAATTACAGAAAAGCCATTCGACATTCCGCCCTGAGATTTTATTCCTATAGAACTATTGGATAAACCGGCATTTCCCGTTCGTCTGGTACAGGCAAACATGCAACTCTGACAGCCAACACATCGTTTGGCATCTTTGATGGATAACCTCATATACTGTTTTTTGTTTTTTGTATTGCAAAATTAATAGAATATTCGATAAATAATCAATTTTTCAGTATTTTATTTAACCCATTTTGCACTTATCCTGCTGTAAAATTCTGTAAGAACGATGTTTCAATTTTTTTGAGTTCCGAACTGTGTACTACAGATTTTCGTTTTACAAAGGGGTAGAATTTATAGTTTAAAGCCTTATAAAGCTCTTGAATACTTTGATTTGGTTCTGAACACCGACGAACTGATAAGATGTCCCCGTTTTGATTTTGACCTGTTGTAGTTACTATTTTCTGTGTATTTCCTATCCTAACAATTTCTTGCCAATTGTTATTTATTCCCTTTTGTTTGAGTTGATACCGAATCGTATTAACCAACCAATATGCTAATAAACCCAGATGTAAATGTGCAATGGTAGCATCATCGGTTTTATGATAAATGGGACGTAAATCTAAATCTGTTTTCAGTGTTCTAAATGAACTTTCTATTTCTCTGATGGTATTGTAAATATCCCAAAGTAATTGTTCTTCTGTGATTTGCAGATTTGTTCGTATAAAATAAACTCCAAGTTTTTCTACAATTTGCAGATATTTTTCTTTGTTTTTAGCATAACAGATTTTTGCAGCTATCCCTTTGTCATTTTGTTGTACATCAATATCATAATACTTGCTAACGGAAGGATATTTCTGTATTGCTCTACCAATACTCTGATGTATCTTATCTGCTTTTTTAATAGCATTTTTCTTGCCTAATCGTATGCTTATCTTTTCCAGTTCTAATTCAAACCGACTTTCAAATTGAGTTTTCATACTGCATTCCTTGAGTTCTTTGCCTGGACTTTTTACCTTGAGGTAATAATCTGTTGCTTTATCGGAACTTACTTGCTCAAGAGTGAGTTTCTGTTTGTTTTTTGTTACAACAAATTGAGTTTGGCTATTTTCTACGACTTTGTAATCTTTGAGTTGTGAACGACTTACACATACATAATCATAGCCATTTGCCTGTATCAATGCAAGATTTTCATCGGTTGCTATACCTGCATCTAACACGATCAATGCTCTTTGTGCCGATATACTGGTTTTTAATCTTAGTTTTTCAATAATTGCAGGTAAGGTTTTACTATCTGATTCATTTCCTTCAAAAACATTAGAATACTTGATAAATCCCTCAGGATTGATTACCAGTGCTAAAACTATCAATTTGGCATCGCTTCGTTTTTCTTTGCTCCTGCCAAACTTTGCCAGTTTACTTTTTCGTTTTTCTCCTTCAAAATAGGTATTAGTAAGGTCATAAAGTACTATTTTATCTTGTATATCAAATAGTTCATTGGTGCGTTTTGATAAATGTTGTTCTAATGAATCTTTTAGTTTGTACAAATTCAATGCATTCTGATACAATTTATCTTTACTTATTTTTTGTATCGGATAATTAGTTAACTCACAAACAGCTGAATTTTCTTTTATCCATCGCGATGTTCGCAGTTCTGAATAGGGATATAATGCACGACTAATGATCTGTGTATAGGTTAATTGTATCATTTCATCATCACTGCCTGCTGATTTCAGAAATTCTTTTATCCCTAATTGCTCCAATGCCTGATAACTCATCCATTCTGCACCTATTTCATTTACATCCTTATTTTTGATGGTATCAGCATCTATGAATTTTTTGCTTTTCTCTGCTGCAACTTCTGGTAAATCAATACGTTTTCGAGTGATAAGCTCTTTCCAATATTTTTCAGTATGTTCCTTGATTATAAGATCTTCTTCTTCAAAAATGGAAATCTTTCCTTCTGCTCTTAGTGAAAGTTGCTTTTGAATACGATTGAGTTGCTCTGGTTGCAAATAGCTGATAAAACCAATATTCAGAAGTGTTCTGTGGCAAATTCTGTCGTCAATATTACGATAGCTTTCAACCAGTCTGTAATAGCCACAGCTAGTTTTTAACTCAGGATTATATCGCATTGTTGATTTGAAATACATGAAGGCAAAATTCTAAAACTAATTTTAAAAAAACAAGACGAATTGTGTACTACAAATCAGGATATGCCTCTATAAATCAAATATAAATACTTTTGCTCTACCCCCCTACAGGAAATTTCAATTATCAATATACTCCAATCATGATGTTTAACTGATTTTTAACACCTTCTCGCTTTTCTCCTGCAACTTGGGTTAAAATCTAATGAAAATTGAATAGGTTAAAATACTTTAAATACTTAACCGCCAGATAAATTTTGCTAATAACGTAAAGTCTCCAAATTCAATGGTATTACCTTTCGTTTTAATACGTTGGTTTATTAC
>CAIZXK010000404.1 GCA_903936865.1 uncultured Bacteroidales bacterium
ATCATATAGTCCTGCAACCTTGTTCAGATAATATCCATTGGTTACTACTTTAATAAATGTGTTTGGCCATAGTTGTCTAATTCCTCTCAACCATAGCATAAAATCTGCGTTAAGCAATGGCTCACCACCTAGTATACCTATACTACCAAATTGTAATTCCTTAGACCACCGTGTGTATTCTTCTTGATAATCGGCCCATCGCTGAAACCCTTTAAATTTATAATTATTAAATCTGTTACATCCGTTGCAAGATAAATTACATACATTTGTAATATAAAATTCTACATATTCTATGTTATGCATAACCTGCCTGCAAAAAATCTTCTTTGGTTATAGTCATCAACCGATTGTAGTTGTGTTCCAGGGTTGGACGCATTTCCTCGTACATGTCTGCAAGTTGACTAATTGTAAGGGTTGATATTTTTTTAATATTGTCAATCATAGTTGTCACATGGCAATCACACGGGTCTTCGCTGTAGTCTTCGTTCCACCATGTGCTAAATGTTTTAAATCCTAGTCGATGAAGATTTAGAATAAAGTGTTGACTACCTTGCACCATAAAGGGTGTTTGCATCACCATAGGGCGCCATATTTTTTCGTCCACATAAAATGTTGTTCCAGAAAAATATGATATATTTACTAACTCTACAAAGAAATTAGGATATGCTGTTGTGATGTTAAGTGTCTCGGGTAATAATATTGGATAGGTATATATAGGATCCAACATAAGAGGAGTATTTAATAATAATTTAACAGCATTAGTAAATTCATTAACTCCGTTTTTAAATAATAAATCTTCAAGTCCTATGTGTGATCTATGATAACTATCCGTCACATTGCAGTGATATGTTTGCAAGGTAATAGGTTGATGTGCGGCATACAGGTATGCACCTAATTGAAGTCTATGACAATTTCCGTGGCCTATAAAATGTCCAAAATGTTTAAAATTGTTATCAAACTGTTTTGTGCTGTTACTTGTAAGGCGTTTTGCTTTTTCTAAATACCATAGTGAAGGATTTTTTATAATTGTATATTCTGGGTGTGATTCTATTAGATTGGATGTGGTCAATGAAATTTTGGATTTGGGATAAGAAAATGTCGCACAAATGTTATCTAACAGGTCATATAATCCTAAACTTGTGGCACAGGGGCCTTCTTGGATGGTAGATAAGTTAACCGGCATATTTTTTTGTATGGCAGAAACAATGTCGATGATGACTTGATCTCGATTGCATATTCTACTATCGTTGGTGGATATGTCAATCATAAAAATATTCTTTCATATAACTCATTATAGCATTAGCAGAGTAAAGATAGGGCTGTATATTATAGGTATTTTCATTTTTATTTTTTGTAAAAATAAGGTTACCAGGCGAAAACTTTTCAAGTATTGTTTGATTAATAATAGGTTCAGATACAAAACTGTTAAAGAATTTTCTCATTGCCTGTTTTTATTATTGACCTTTTGTCAAAAAGTTCCTCCCAACCTGGATTATAATTATCTATTTCCGATAGTCATATTATTTTTAATATATTTATGATCTAAATAATTTTAGTTAGCTTAATTGAATAGTACTTTATTGAATAGCAATTTTTCTTACCTTGCTATGGTTTAATTCTAAGCTTTAAGATCATTATTATCCTGCACAAGATTGATCCTTATGCAGGAAAAATATAAACCCATGACAAAAGATATAATTGATACATTTGCTATTGTAAGGGATGTAGATCG
>CAIZXK010000405.1 GCA_903936865.1 uncultured Bacteroidales bacterium
TGAATTAAATCCTGTAAGTATAAGTTACTCATCTATTTTAAATAAATCGGTTAAATTCACATCATTGTTAAATTCCAATCCTTTTTTGGAAAAAAGCTACGAAGAGCAGTTTATAGCTGGTGCAAGTTATTCTTTTACATATAATGAGCAAATCAGACAAGGGAAAAAAATGCAATACTACCTCAATCTTACTTCGGAAGTTGCCGGAAATACACTTTCTTTAATTAAATTAATAGGTGGAGAAAAAGCATCTACTGATAATCCATTAAAAGTAATTGGGTCGGTCTATTCACAATTTGCAAGATTAAGTATTGAGGGAAGAAGTAATTACAACATAAATGATAAAAATAAATTTGTAATGAGATTTTTGGTTGGAATAGCTAAACCTTATGGAAATTCATCAGTATTGCCTTACGCAAAACAATTCTTTAGTGGTGGACCTAACAGTATAAGAGCTTTTCATATAAATTCTGTTGGACCAGGAACATTCAACCAAAGCATTGATGCTAAAGGATTCTTGCAATTAGGTGGTGATGTCAAGCTTGAAATGAATGCCGAATACCGATTTGCAATTTTCAGCTTCTTCAAAGGAGCCTTATTTGCTGATGCTGGAAATGTTTGGTTGTTAGAATCAAATCCTACCAATATTGGTAATCCGTTTTCATTTTCAGGGTTTACCAACGAAATAGCAATGGGTGTAGGATTAGGTTTAAGAATTGATGTTTCCTTTTTTGTTATAAGATTTGATATTGCAACTCCATTCAGAAAACCATGGTTAGAAGATAATAAATGGGTAATTGATAAAATTAGTCTTGGAAATTCTTCGTGGAGAAGTGAGAATTTAGTTTTAAATGTAGCAATTGGTTATCCTTTTTAAATTTAGAAAGATTTATTTAATCAGAGTGTATTTTTACACCCTATTAATAAACTGTAATATATTGGTTTAAATTCAATATTGATATCTCAACTTTCAATTATAAATTCAGGATTATATTAATAAATTTTATTTATATTGATTTTAATTAAGACTGTTTAATTAAAAGCAAAAAAAAAATCCCGGTTTCCCGGGATTTTAAATGATTATGCATTTTCTTCTTCGCTTGCTTCAGGTTCAACTGAAGGCTCTACTAAAAGTTCTGCCGTAGGTTCTATTGGTTCTGCAATTGGTTCATTAATTTCAGCAACCTCTTCTGTTATTATCTCTGCAATTGGTTCTACCGGAGATTCATCTGTTTTCTTGTTTTCTTTATCCTGCACTCTCTTTGCCATGGCTTCTAATTTTTCCATTTCAGATTTCTGCATTTCAGATTTAAGATTTGATAAAGCTTCAATATCACCTAATGTAGTTCTTTCCAAATTATCATTATTTTGCTTTACTACTTTTTTCTGATCCCTGTCTTTACGTTTGTTTTCTGTATCGTTTTTGGATCTTTCTTCGTAAGCAGCATCCTGCTGAATTTTTGAATGAGAAATAATGATTTTCTTATTTTCTTTTGAAAATTCAATCACTTTAAAATCAAGAGTTTCGTCTACTCTTGCAGATTGTCCATTTTCTTTTACCAAATGACGAACAGGAGCAAATCCTTCAACACCATAAGGTAAAGCTATAATGGCACCTTTATCGGTTAAACTTACAATTGTTCCTTTGTGAATAGAATCAACTGTAAATACAGTCTCGAAAATTTCCCAAGGATTTTCTTCTAATTGTTTGTGACCTAAACTCAAACGTCTGTTATCAACATCTACTTCTAAAACAATAACTTCCATTTGATCGCCAATTTTTGTAAATTCAGCTGGATGTTTAATTTTTTTAGACCATGATAAATCAGAAATGTGGATTAATCCATCAACACCTTCTTCTAATTCAACAAAGATACCAAAGTTGGTAAAATTACGAACGATAGCTTTGTGTTGTGATTTCAAAGGATATTTATCAGCAATATTTGTCCATGGATCTGGAATCAGTTGTTTGATACCCAATGACATTTTTCTTTCTTCACGATCAAGTGTTAAAATAACTGCTTCAATATCATCTCCTATTTTAAGGAAATCATGAGCTGTTCTTAAATGTTGTGACCATGACATTTCTGAAACATGTATTAAACCTTCAACGCCAGGAACAACTTCGATAAATGCACCATAATCAGCAATAACAACAACTTTTCCAGCAACTTTATCACCAACTTTCAGGTTAGTATCCAAAGCATCCCAAGGATGTGGAGTTAATTGTTTCAATCCTAATGCTATACGTTTTTTGCCTTCATCAAAATCCAAAATTACAACATTAATTTTTTCATCTAATGTTACAATTTCTTCTGGATGATTAATTCTGCCCCAAGATAAGTCAGTAATATGAATTAAACCATCAACACCACCTAAATCAATAAATACACCATAAGAGGTAATATTTTTAACAGTACCTTCAAGTACTTGTCCTTTTTCCAATTTAGCAATAATGTCTGCTTTTTGTTGCTCAATTTCATCTTCAATTAAAGCTTTATGAGAAACCACTACATTTTTATATTCATGGTTAATTTTTACAACTTTAAATTCCATTGTTTTATCAACAAAAATATCATAATCTCTAATTGGTTTAACATCAATCTGAGAACCTGGTAAAAATGCTTCAATACCAAATACATCAACAATTAAACCGCCTTTGGTTCTGCATTTAACATAACCATTGATAATTTCTTGTGTTTCAAAAGCTTTATTAACTCTATCCCAAGATTTTAAAATTCTTGCTTTTTTATGAGAAAGTAATAATTGTCCGTTTACATCTTCTTGACTTTCAACATAAACTTCAATTACATCACCTACTTTTAAATTGGCATTATATCTTACTTCAGATAATGGAATAACACCATCAGATTTAAAACCGATATTAACAACCACTTCACGGTTGTTTTTAGCTACAACGATTCCGTCAACAACTTCCTGTTCAACAATTTGATTGAAAGTTAGATCGTAAGCTTCTTCCATTTTTTTTCTTTCTTCGGAAGAATAACTCATTTGTTTTTTTCCTATTGAATTCCAATCGAAATCTTCAGGAGCAACTACTTCTCTTTTGTGATGATATTTAGCAGGAGCTTCTACAATAACATCTTCTTTGGATTCAGTAACCGTTTCAATAACTTCTACGATAGCTGCAGGAGCAACTTCAATAATTTCTTCTTTGGTTTCTGGAGCAACTTCAATAATTTCTTCGTTAACTTCAGCCACTGGCTCAACGATTTCTTCTTTAGCTTCAGCTACAATTTCCAAAATTTCATTTTTAGGTTCAATTGCTTGATTTGAAACCTCTTCATTGGTCTCTTCTTGAGGATTGACATTTAATTCGTCTGTCATTTTTTTTTCTTTATGGTAGTTTGAGCTACCTGGTTAATAAATACTGTGAATTATACATAAATTATAGCTAATGAATATTTTAATAACACATAAACATTAGTATAAAAATGGAGTGCAAAATTATAAAAAGTATTTTAAATAAAAAACTGATTTCAAAAAGATTATTAGTTTTTTTGTTAAAAAATATAAA
>CAIZXK010000406.1 GCA_903936865.1 uncultured Bacteroidales bacterium
AATTATAGCACAATTGTTTAAGAATTTTGTTTTTAATAACTGGGATCGTCCTTCCTATTTATTAAAAGATCAGGTGCATACTGTTGGAAATTATATCTTGAATCATCGTAGTTTTCCAAGCGGACACAGTACTACAATTGCTGCAATATTTACAATGCTGGCTTATTTCAGAAGGCAGTACAAATATGAAATTCTGATATATGCTGTTTTGTGTCCTACAATTGCCTATACGCGTATCTATCTGGGAGTCCATTTTTTGGGAGATGTAGTTGCTGGTATTACATTGGGTTTTATTTGTTCTGTTTTACTTATCTGGCTAATAAAACCATTTCAACTTAAATCGAAGCCGTGGGTGGTTATCAGTCTGAAAATAGCTTCGGTAATAGCTGCATTTATTATTCTGTTTGAGTTCTTTAAAAAATATTTGTAAAGCAAAATCATTTTTTGGATAATAAATTAATGTTTTACCCTAAAATCCGCAAGGATTTTTATTAGTGTTTTATTATTAATTGATTGCAAGATATTATTGTCATTTATTTATTTTATTTCGTGTAATTTGTGTAATTCGTGGCTTTTAAAATAAAATCTGCGGATATAAGATCATTTAGAAATATAAATTAAGCCCCCGTTATGAATAAAAAAATAAAAAACACACATAAAACAGATACGTTCCGTAAACGCGGATTAAAACTGATTTTTCAAATTAAATAATCCGCTTTTATCAGCGTTTCCCTTTAGGGATTAGCGTCATCAGCGTTCCAAAATATAATCTTTGTGTTTACACAAATTTACAATACTTCGATAAACTATTATAAGTCACAGGTAGTTAGAACTTTGACAAAGCTGTATTTGTTTTTGTAATATGCTAATAATCAATCTGTTTTTTTTGTTAGAATTAACTTTGTCAAAGTTTGACGAACTAATAAAACTTAGTAACACTTAAGTATTAATTAACGACTACCTACTCTTCGATAACACCTGCTTTTTATTATTAAAAATTAAAATTAACGTACTGCTGATTATAACTTACGTACTGTTCAACTTAATCAACGTAGTTGATTTAAAAATGCAGCTACCGTAATATTTAATTAAGGTCGTATTAAATTTAGTATGCGTAGTTTATTTATTTTTTTGCGTAGCTCACTTTAATACTAAAGTAGTTGACAGAAAAATTGGTGTACCGGCTGATAATGATAAATTTGCACAATGCTGAAAGCAATCTTTGAGTGTCAATAAGAAGTAATCTTTCAAATGATGAATAAAAACACATTTATCAATATCAGCCAAGAGGACTTGCCAGCTGATACCTTAAAGATTTATAGTTATTTGCTTGTTAGTTTATAAGAAAAATTAACTAAATGCTCGAAAATTACAACTAAATGCAGGGTTTGTTAAATATATTGTCTAATTTTGGCGATATAAAACAATTCCGGCAAAACTAAATTAAACAAAAACCGGTTTTCAATGAATATAAAGGGTTTCTAAAAATTAGATTTTTAGAGGCGAACAAGATTTTTAAAACCACAGTTTACTAATGTAAATGCTATGTACTGAGCG
>CAIZXK010000407.1 GCA_903936865.1 uncultured Bacteroidales bacterium
CGATTTGTTTTTGTAATTATTGTATTAATTAGCGAATTATAAATATTTATTTTAATACCTGTTTATTTGTCAATAAAAAATTTCTTAAAATAAAAATTATTATTCATTTGTGCAAATATAACTCTTTTTTTTGATTATTACAAATAATATAATTAATATCTTCAATAACCAGCTTATATTCCACAAATTATATTTACTGGACTTCTAAAAATTGCTTTTTTTTCGTCAGACTTCAATTTTTAAATCCTTATTTACATTAGAAAACTGCGGTTTTAAAAATCTTGTTCGCCTCAAAAAATCTAATTTTTAGAACCCCTTTTTATTAAAACAAAATTTACTGTTTTTTTCAAACAAGTTATAATTAAATGATTTCACAGATAACACTATATAATTAATGTTGAAATCCAATAGATTTATTAATATCCTTTTATAAAACACGAATTAATAGTAAAATTCTAACATCTATTATTTCAGCAAGTTCATATATATTTTATACTTTTGCTACTCAAAAAGGAGAGAACATACTAATGAATAATAAAATACTTCGATTAGCCATTCCAAATATTATAAGTAATATCACCATTCCCTTGTTGGGTATAGTTGATATTATACTTATGGGACATTTTGGAAATCAGTCTTATATCGGAGCTATTGCCATTGGAACAATGATTTTTAATATTATTTTCTGGGCTTTTGGTTTTCTCAGGATGGGAAGCAGTGGATTTACAGCTCAGGCATATGGACGACGTGATATGCAGGAAGCAGTAATGGTTTTAGCACGATCTCTAACATTGGCAATAATAAGTGGATTTGTAATTATTTTGATGCAAAATCCTATTTTATTTCTTGCATTTAAACTTATCGGAATTAGTACTGAAATAGAAACCATTACTTCACAATATTATTATATCAGGATTTATACAGCTCCGGCCACAATAGCATTGATAGCTATAATTGGATGGTTAACAGGTATGCAAAATGCAAAAACGCCTATGATAATCGCTATCTTTGTAAATGTTACTAATATTATTTATAGTTTGTTTTTTGTTAAAGTTCTTAATATGAAGGCTGAAGGCATTGCTCTAGGTTCATTATTAGCACAATATACTGGAATAATATTTGCTGTTTGGATGCTTTATAAGCATTATGGAAAAATTTTAAAAAAAATTTCACTAAAAAAATTAAAAACACTTAACCCTTTTCTAAATTTTCTTTCTGTTAATAAAGATATTTTCATCAGAACACTTCTTATTATCATAACTATTTCATTTTTCACAACCCAATCAGCAAAGATGGGCAATTCCATTTTAGCAGGAAATACACTTTTATATCAGTTTTTCATTTTCTTTTCTTATTTTATGGATGGTTTTGCTTTCGCTGCCGAGTCATTAGTAGGCAAGTATTATGGAGCAAAAGATAAAATTATGCTTAAGAAAACGATAAAAAAGCTATTTATTTGGGGAAGTGGTATTTGTATTATATTTACTATTATATTTATCATATTCGGAAAAATGTTATTACCAGTTCTTACAGATAATAAAGAGACCCTTTTGATAGCAAATAAATACTTTTATTGGGTTTATTTTCTTCCAATTACAACTTTTTCAGCTTTTTTGTGGGATGGTATTTACGTTGGTACAACTTCATCGGTTGCAATGCGTAATTCCATGATAATATCAGTCGTTTTACTGTTTTTTCCGTTATATTTTATTGTTTTCAAAGAAATGGGAAACAATGGTTTATGGATAGCATTTTTAATATTCCTTTCATCAAGAGGAATATTATTACAACTTATTTCAAGAAAACATATCTACAGATAAGGAGTTAACTACAAATTCATTATAAATGTTTTCTTAATGGATGAGCATATTTTTTAACATCATCAGCAGTTATGATAGTATCACAAAGAATACTTAACCTTTCTACTACATTTCTTAACTCCCTGATATTTCCTGTCCATTCAATTTTCTGCAATTCAATAATAGCATCTTCTTCAAATATTATCAAAGGTTTCCCTTGCTGTTGACAAAATTCACTGATAAAATGATGTGCAAGTAAAGGAATATCATCAATTCTACTATTTAAGGATGGAACTTCAATGAGAATTACACTCAAACGATGGTATAAATCTTCACGAAAATTATTTTTTTCAATTTCGTTTCTAAGATTTTTATTGGTTGCAGCAATAATACGAACATCCACTGGAATTTCTTTTTCTCCTCCAATACGTGTAATTTTCTTTTCTTGTAAAGCTCTCAATACTTTAGCCTGAGCAGAAAGGCTCATATCTCCAATTTCATCCAAAAACAAAGTACCTCCATTTGCTTGTTCAAAATCTCCCTTTCTTTGCTTGATGGCAGAAGTAAAACTACCCTTTTCATGACCGAATAACTGGCTTTCTATCAATTCGGATGGAATTGCAGCACAATTAACCTCAATAAAAGGAGCCTCAGCACGCATACTTTTTTCATGCAACCATCGCGCAACCAATTCTTTACCTGTACCATTATTTCCTGTAATCAATACTCGTGCATCTGTTGGAGCAACTTTCTCAATAATATCCTTCACATCTGTAATTGCTTCTGAATTCCCAATCATATCATAAGTTTTGGAAACCTGTCTTTTTAAGACGATGGTTTCTGCAACCAAGGTTGATTTATCCAATGCATTTCTTAAAGTAATCAATAAACGATTCAAATCAAGAGGTTTGGCGATGTAATCATAAGCCCCTTTTTTAATAGCTTCTACTGCAGTTTCTATGGTTCCATGTCCCGAAATCATTACAATCGGGGTAGTTGTAACAGGTAATAACTTTTCCAATACCTCTATTCCATCCATTTGAGGCATCTTAATGTCACATAATATAACATCATATTTATTGTTTTTTACCATTTCAATACCCGTTGCACCATCAGCAGCATCATCAACTTCGTATTTTTCATATATTAATATTTCACGCAATGTATTTCTGATACTTCTTTCATCGTCTATTACCAATATTTTAGCCATATTTTTATTTTTTCAAAAGATTTTTCACTTTATTAGTTTTATTTTCCATACTGTCTCTTTTCTTTGAAAACAATATTTATGTAGTTTTGCTTACTAAATTAGAAATCAATCCTTATTGTTATCAACAAAAGAAATTATTAATATTTAAGCCATTTCCATAACTCTCTATAACTTACTTTTTTCCCATACATTAAAATACCGGTTCTGTATATTTTTGCAGCTAACCATGTAGTAAATACAAATCCAGCAATTAATAAAAACATCGATAAATATATTTGTTCTATCGGAACTCCAAAAGGAATCCTTACCATCATAATTATTGGTGAAGTAAAAGGAATTATTGATAACCAGAATGCTACAGGTCCATCCGGATTATTTATTACAAAATTGGACATAATTATTGCAAAAAGTAAGGGGATGGTTACCGGCATCATAAATTGCTGTGTATCTGCTTCATTGTCAACTGCAGCTCCAATAGATGCAAATAAACTTGCATATAACAAATATCCGGCAAGAAAATAAAAAATAAATTGAGCAATCATAACACCATAATTAATAGAAAATAACCCATCTATTAATTCTCTTATTTCCTGATTCTGTAAAGTTTGTAATTGCAATTGATCTGCAGAAGGTAGCTTTTGTCCCGGATTGTAGATTTCTTCTGATTGCTTGTTTTTAAAAACCTCGGGCATACTCATTTGCAATGCAGTAATAATAGAAAAGGTAAGAAGAATCCATAAAGCAAATTGGGTAAGACCAACCAAAGCAACACCAACAATTTTTCCCATCATCAGTTGAAATGGTTTTACAGATGAGATAATAACTTCAACAATTCTGCTGGTTTTCTCCTCAATTACACCTCTCATTACCTGAGCACCAAACATAAAAATAAAGAAGTAAATCAGAATTCCAGAAAAAATACCTAAACCTGTCTTTATTTCAGTATAACTTTTTTCACCCGTACGAATGTCTTCCGTATTAAGCTTAATACTTGTACTATTTATTTTATCATAATCCTCTTTCGAAATATTATGAGCATTTACAAGCAAATTGTTTTTTAAGATAGTTTGCATTGCATTTGAAATATAACTTTGGGTTACTATTCCCGGAGATTTATCAGAATACAATAAAACTGCCTGATCTGGAATAGTATAAGTTAATTTTTGAACATATAAAATTGCAGAAATATTTCCTTTGGTTAAATCATCTTTTGATTTTTCCAATTCAGTTTCATAAGAAAAGAAAACTTTATCTGTTGATTGGAATTTACTATAAAAAATTCCGGTTTCATCTATTACAGCTATTACTTTTTTTTCATCACTCATTGTTGCCAGAAAGAAAGGAACTATCCAAATTGCTGCCATTAATAACGGACCTAAAACCGTCATTATAATAAATGATTTCTTTTTAACACGACTTAAATATTCGCGTTGTACTATAAGTCTTATTTTTTTCATTTTTAAGCAATATGTTTTTGTTCGTTCACTTTCTGAATAAAAATATCGTTCATAGTTGGCAAAATTTCATTAAAAGAAACAAGTTCTATTTTAGAAATAACATTTTGAATCAAATCATTAGTTGAAGCAGTTAAAGGAATTTTAATTGTTGCTTTTGAAATACCGTTTTGTTTAACTACACTGTTTAATTTAAAACTTTCGGGTAAAATTTTCTCAAAGTCAATATCTTGCGTATGATAACCTATTTCAAAAATATTGGCTTTGTATGTATTTTTTATTTCATGAACTTTACCGTCCAATATTTTATACGACTTATTTATCAATGCTATATTATCACACAATTCTTCAACTGATGACATATTATGTGTAGAGAAAATAATGGTAGCACCGTTTTTCTTTAAATTAAGTATCTCTTCTTTTAGTAAATTTACATTTATAGGATCAAATCCACTGAAAGGTTCATCGAATATCAATAATTTAGGCTCATGAAGTATAGTTACAATAAACTGAATTTTTTGTTGCATTCCTTTTGAAAGTTCTTCAACTTTTTTGTTCCACCAGTCTAAAATATCGAATTTTTCAAACCAATATTTTAATTTTTTTAAGGCATCACTTTTAGAAACTCCTTTTAATTGAGCTAAATATAATGCCTGCTCGCCAACTTTCATCTTTTTATACAAGCCTCTTTCTTCCGGCAAATAGCCAATTAAAGAAATATGATGAGGCTGGAGCTTTTCTCCTGCAAAAAACAATTCACCTTCATCGGGAGCAGTTATCTGATTGATTATGCGAATCAAAGATGTTTTACCAGCACCATTTGGACCCAATAATCCAAAAATTGATTGTTCGGGAACATCAATACTAACATTTTTTAATGCTGTATGAGCTGCATAATTCTTAGTTATATTCTGAGCTGAAAAAATATACATATAAACTTTTATTAAAAAACGCTGACATTTATTAAAAATTTTGCCAGCGTTTTAATTTATTTTTTATTGGAAGTATTCTCTCATTCTTTCGAAGAATCCTTTATCTTTACTATCAGGATCGGGTTTGAAATTTGAAGAATTTGCCAGTTTTTCTATAATTGATTTTTCTTCTTTACTCAAATGCTTTGGTGTCCATACATTTATATTAATCAATAAATCACCTCTGCCATAAGAATTAATATCCGGCAATCCTTTTCCTTTTAATCTCAGTACTTTGCCAGCTTGTGTTCCTGCATCAATTTTAATTTTCACTTTACCTTCTATCGTAGGAATTTCAACACTGCAACCAAGAGCAACATCAGGAAAACTGATATAATGATCGTATAACAGGTTTTTCCCATCTCGCTTTAAGTAAGGATGTTCTACTTCTTCTACCAGAACAATTAAATCACCATTAACACCTCCACGGGCAGCAGCATTACCCTTTCCACTTACAGAAAGTTGCATTCCGTCCTGAACTCCTGCAGGAATATTCAAAGAAATTACTTCTTCGCCATTTACAATACCATTTCCGGCACATTCGTGACATTTATGAGTAATTGTCTGTCCTTCACCACCACATGACGGACAAGCCGAGGAAGACTGCATCTGACCTAAAATCGTATTTGTAATGCGGGTAACCTGACCACTTCCATGACAAGTTGAGCAAGTTGTATATCCGGAACCATCTTTAGCCCCCGTGCCATTGCAATGTTTACATGCAATATATTTATTTACTTTAATTTTCTTTTCTACCCCATTGGCAATTTCTTCCAAAGTTAGTTTCACCTTAACTCTTAAATTTGTACCACGGTTAACTCTTTTGCCCCTGGAACGACCACCACCAAAACCACTGAACCCACTAAATCCGCCGCCACCAAAAGCACCTTCAAAAATATCGCCAAAATGGCTGAAAATATCATCCATATTCATTCCACCGCCACCATAACCGGAAGCTCCACTCATACCTGCATGACCAAACTGGTCGTATCTGGAACGTTTCTCACTATTACTAAGCACTTCATAAGCTTCAGCAGCTTCTTTGAAATTCTCTTCAGATTGTTTGTCTCCCGGATTCTTATCGGGATGATATTGTATTGCTTTTTGTCGGTAAGCCTTTTTTAATTCAGCTTCTGTTGCATTCTTTGATACGCCTAATATTTCGTAATAATCTCTTTTTGCCATTGTTACATTTTTTAATTGGCTACTACCACTTTGGCATAGCGTATTACTTTATCAAATAAATAATAACCTTTAACCACTTCATCAAATATTTTCCCTTTACTTTCTTCATCCTGAGCTGGAATTTGAGCAATTGCTTCATGCAAATCCGGATCAAACAAATTACCAATGCTTTCCATTGCTTTTAATCCCTTTTGACTTAATATAAGTTGTAATTTATTATAAATCAAATCAACACCTTCACGTAAAGCATTCACTTGCTCGTTGGGTTCAATTGCTTTTAAAGCTCTTTCAAAATCATCTAATACAGGTAGTAGATTAATAATCATATCTTCTGAAGCTGTTTTACTTAAATCAATTCGCTCTTTTGAAGTTCGTTTACGATAATTGTCAAATTCTGAATATAATCTGAGATATTTTTCGTTGGTTTCGGCTAACTTAGTTCCTAATTCATTTACAGTTTCTTCATATTTTTCCTTTTCGCTTTTCTTAACTTCATTCTTTTTCTTATCTCTTCCAGCATTTTCAGATGACTTTTCATTCTGATTCTCTTCAGAAACTTCTTGTTCCTTTGATTTCTTTTCTTTGTCGGACATATCTTTGAATATATTAAACATTAATCTTATTTTATTATATTAGTAAGCTCCATCTATCAAAAATGTTGCCATACAATAAAAAACTGACAAATTGTCAGTTTTTTTATTCAATTTTTCGACAAAGGTAGTGTTTTTTTGTCAGATATTTAAAATTTTTCATCCAATGATTATAGTTATCATCTATTATTCAAACCTTTATATTATTTATTGATTTTGGTATTAATTTTGATATATTTGCAAAAATAAAAACATTGACTACTATGACATTTAATGAATATTTATATACAGATTCTCAGGAAATTGAAGTAATATTCAATTATTATCTCGGGTATTTAAGTGAATTATCAAATGCTAATTTCTCTGCTGAAAAACAGTTACAGTTAAAAGGAGCAAGTGATAAGTTTCTTAATTCCATTGAGAAGTTTAGCTATTTCGAAACATCTAAGCGTGAGGATTATCAGGAATTATTAAATAAGCTGTTCGAGGAACTTAATGATTATAAACAATTGGATCGCAAACCTTTTGTTTTAAAAATCATACCTTTTGTAAATAGCAAAAAGAAACAAATGTTTAAAGTTCAGGATGCATTTTATGAATTATATTCTGCCACAATGTCATTGGTAAATGACTCCATTCAAAAAGAATACCTATATGATAGTCTGGAACTTGGAGATTTTTATATTCCTTCTAAATCCAATAAATCAGAGATTACCGAATTAATTAACGAAGCAATGGAATTAATTAATGAGGATAGTTCTATAACAGACATGAGTAAAAAAGCATTGGTAAATCATCTTGAAAAAGCAATTAGAGATTTAAATTTTGAACGTACAAACTGGACAAGATTTTTTGGTAAATTAAAGGAAGTTTCTGTCCTTTTGGCAGCTTTAGCTTCGCTTGCAGGAAATGCAAATACACTCTATGATGCGATTACAAAACTCGAAAAAGCTGCAATTGTTGTTAGAAAAACCTCAATAAACATAAGTTATAACATATTAAATGAAGTTTTTCATGTACAAAACATGCAAAATATTGGTTTACTAAAAAATACGATTTTAAAAGTTGAAGATAAAACACTTCCGATTGATTTATTAGGAGAAGGAATCACAGAATAGTTTTTAACGGGTCAAAAAAACATAATCCTTTATAAGAGTTTTAATAAATTCTTTTGTGTTTTCAGGTGGTTTTATCTTTAGTTGTTCTGTTATCTTATTAATTAACAAATTCATAGCTTCAATATGACCAACTGTAGGTTGTTGAGAAAACCTATCATAAGTCTCTTTAATTAATAAAATTTCGCTTTCTGAAAACATTACAACATCCGCAAATTTAGGTATATAGTTTTCATTTTCATTAATCTTTGCAATTTTATTTATATGATACCTATTGGTTTCTATAATTTTAATTACAGAAGTGTCTGCCAGAAAATCACCAACTCGCTGACTTCTACCTGATGAATATACCAAAAGTGCAGCTAAACTGCCTAAAGAAAAATATATATCTATTAATCGAAAACTCCATCGCATCAGGTAATCAAAAATATCAATTTTACCGTTTGTTATTTTTACTACTTTTAGTTTTAAAAAATACTTACCAGGTGATTGACCATTATTTAAGCTCTCAAACAACAAACTATAAAAGAAGAAAACAGGTATAGAAGTTGTATAAAAGAAAATTAACGAATTAACATTGAGAATATAAGCTATTAAGTTAATAATTCCTATTACAATCCAGATAAACAGAAAGTCAATTATAAAAGCTCCGGCTCTTTCAAATAAAGAAGCAAGAGAATATTCTATAGTAACATTTTGCGTAGTGATAATATCAACTTTTTTCATCAATCTTTAACTAATAAAATCAAACAAAAGTATAAAAAAAAATCAAATATTTAACCTTTTTAAAAAACACAAAATTTAAACAAAGTATGTTAATTCAAATTATTTTTCAGTAAATTTCATATAGCGTTAGTGGAGTTTTAAAATGAATCTACTTATTAAAAAAAAATGAATTTAAAGTATTTAGCATTAAAATTGACAAACTCTTAAGAATCTTTTTCATGGAATACTTGATGAGGAAAAAGAAAGAAGTCTTCTTAAAAATATAAAATAGGGGTAAACAA
>CAIZXK010000408.1 GCA_903936865.1 uncultured Bacteroidales bacterium
GCATTGATTTGATTACACCTGAACGTCGTGATGAACTGATGGACGATCTGAAGAAAAGGACAGGGCTGCCAATCCATCGGATTGAAATACATAACATCAATTTTCTGAGAGACACCGCACGAGTCAATGTGTTCTACCATGCAAAAGATAATGAAAGCAGAGCAGCTATGACTGGCGATGATGATTAATGTGTTTTGCACGAACGCATCGTACTGAATAAAATTATTTTTCTACATTGATGTCTCAACATCCGAAATTAGTTCTATGTTCTGTTTTACTTCAGAGTTTTTTTTATAATTATTTTTCAAGTGATTCGTAGTAATTCTATACATTTCTCCATAAACACCTTCAATATAATCTGTTGTCGTATGTATTTTTTTTAAATATTCTATCCAGTTATTATTGTTTTTATTAATGTGATTAAATGAATCAAAAACATCCTTATTTAAAAAAATGAGTCTTTTAAAATCATTTGTAATAACTAATCTTGGAGGTATTGCATTTAACAAATCCTTTTCTTGATTTATTTTATATTTATTAATAGAATTAATTTGGTTTTCTGTACTTTTTATCAAATTTTCAATTAATAACTTGTGATACTTTAGTTTATTTTTATTTGCAATAGTTAAATTATTATCTTGTTCCTTCTTTTCTCTTTTTATGCTTATGTAATAAATGTATAAAGCAAAACCAAATCCTAAAAATCCACCTAATATTGTTAATCCAAATTGTATCCAAAATGAATTATCGTCAGAATTATAATAATGTTCTCCGAATTTAAAAATAATGTCCATCAGATTGTGAATATTAGTTTGACTTGTGATTCATTAATGCCATTGGTATCCAATATCAAATTCCTTTGAATATTGATTTTTTATATAAGTTTTGTTTATAAAAATTTAAAATTTAAAATACAATCTGTTGTCCAAGTTAAGTTTGTTTATATTAAATATAATTATTTATTCTCTGTTAAACAATTAACTATTAAAGATTAAAAATTTCTTTTTGACGTATAATTTGTCCTTCATGATACCATGTAATTGAATACCTTTTCATGTTAGCATTACCTGTAAAAATTTTAACAAAACATCCATAATCATAAAGGTATTCCGTATTACGCTCAGGATGAGTAAAAAACACCAGCTTTTCTTTATCAAAATTAGAATATCGGTTTGTGCTTTTTTTAATCTCAATTAGCAATCTATTTTTATCATTTCTACCTCTTTTATGAATAATAATATCTGGATATACAGAATGTACATTTTCATCGAACTTTATCTGTCTACCTTGAAGATACATATTAACTGCTTTCCTTCTATACTGATTATCAATATTGCCATTGTATTCACAATCTACATTATATGAAGGAAAAACGTGCTTAAGATAGTACGCTAAAGTGCTACTTATTGTTCTTTCGTGTAAATCTTCCCTTATCAGATGAAAATCTTGTTCGAATAAGTTAGACATACAAATCGAGACTCTTTTCTTTAATTCTTCCATAGCTTAAAATTTTTGTTTTCAATTTCAATAGTTGCTTAAACTATACCTTTATTTTCACGTAAGTTATCTCACAAGCCTTACACAACCTTTTCTCCTGATAGTATTCAGCTATATCATTCCAACCATTGGTTTTCTGGAAAATATCCAAGCCACGACCAAGTACTATTTTCCAGCCATTATCAAGTTCTATTGAACGGTCATGTGAACTATCGGAAAATTCATAAGTGAATATAATGCCTGATGATTCTAATGAATCTGCCATCTGTTGGAATGCTTCTTTAGAATTCTGGATGTATTCTTCATTGTTATTAGTAACCAGATGAAATTTTACTTCTTCCAAATCATCTTTTTTGGTGGCAACTAATTTAGAAAATTCCATCAGGTTACGCAATTGATAAGGCAACCGAATATATGGGTCGGTTAGTTTTATTTCTTTTGCACCAACGAGGAATGCACCAAACAACATTTCAAATGAGATGCCAGTTTGATTATCACGAATAATTTTCTGACCTTCCACCAATTTTGCTTGATCACCATTTGCTTTGGTTTCAATAACCAATGGTTCTTCTTCTGGCATCGGTTCATCGTCAGATAATCCCAGTTGAACCTTATATTCGATGTATTCCAGTGTTTGGATATAAGTCTTTTTACCTGTTTTCTTATTAATATATGAGAAATCAACTCTTTCAAAGGTGTCATCCATTTTACGTAATTGGTCTTTAACACGCTTACGGTTTTCTATAGCAAATTCAAGTAATAGTTTTGCATCTTCTTCACTAAATACACCATCTGGGAATATAATCTTAACCAATCCAGAAAAAGTTTTGCCAATAGATGTTTTATCACGTGTTGTTATTGAATCCGAGAACTGGAAAAATGGTGCATATGCATTCATATGGTCTTCCTTCCTAAGCTCCTTCATTATTTCAGCAAGATAATCCACAATGAATCCATAACCTTCAGTAAACATTTCGTTTCTGAGTTTCTGCACTTCCCAGCCAGCCAAATAACAATGCAATCTATCTAAAAATGCAGTATCGTAATAATCCCTGGGCAATGCTTCAAAAAGATTGCTATGCTTCAACATATATAAGACTGAATGTTCTGTATTGCCAATGAAAGACATAGATGCTGCTGCCCCAAAGACTTCTGTGCCACGACTGAACGATTTATTCGCCATATAATTTTTCAGTATGTCAACCAATCCCCTGTCTGCCTTTTTTGTTCTTCCAGCAAATTCATCATAGGTAACCACATCCCAATATCCAACCAGTCCAATTTCATTGTTACTATTGTTAACGAACAACTTGGCTTTGGATACTTCACCGCCTGATATCAATATACCATGAGGTGATAACTCCGAATAAATATGACTTTTGCCAGTACCCTTCGAACCAAGTTCAATCATGTTGTAGTTGTTTTCACAGAATGGAATTAATCGAGCAAGTTGTATCAATTTCGAACGGAAAGTAAATTCTTCTGGATTAAAGCCAATAGTTTGGATTATCAGGTCAATCCATTCATCACGAGTGAAGTTTTTTCTGATTTCTTTATATTCATCCAAATCCACATTTGCAATCTGGATTGGTTTAAGGTTTTCTATAATCCATGGTGACGCATCACGTTCATCAGATTTCTGGTAACCCAAAGTAATCAAGCACCAAACACCGCCTGAAAGCAAACGTTGATTATTCTTTACGATGGTATCATCAATTACTACCTTAGTTAATCCCAGATTGGCAAAAGATGTTTCATATACATCCCTTTTATCATTCAGTTTAACTGAAACTTTATCAATGATACGGTGGGATTTCTTTTCTCTGATTTGGGATTTGATGATTTGAGCAGCATCCCGATGAACAAAATGTTTGGAGATGACACTTTTAACAGTTTCAACACCTTGGGCAATGGTGGCTTCATCATCTGTAGCACAGTATTGTCCCAATAGATATTCCAATACATAAGTTGGTACAATTGCATTGCCTTTTACCAATTTGGTCAGGTCTTTACGCACTACTTTGCCTGCAAAGTATTGATTAATTTTTTTATCCAATTCGTTCATATTACATTTCGTCAAAATCATTAATAAATGAAATATTTAATGTATAATAATAACTTTTGTATTCCACCCATTGGCTTGAACCCTCGACAGGTTCTTCCAGAATAAGTTTCACTCTTTGGTTCTTGTATTTACCACTTGCTTTTGAGCTTAATTGAAAACGATGTTTAACTTCACGCATCCTTTCTATCCCTTCAGTCATATCAAACCTGTATGTGAATATATCACTAAGTACTTCTCCATCTTCAGTAATTATTTTACTTCTGATAGGTCGTGGCAGGATTTTTTCACTTACCAACTCTGTCTGGAGAAATGAAACTGCCAGAATATTGGTGGTAATTTTGTCAGTGGATTTAATAATATCAACTTCGACCTTCTTTGTGGTGTCCTGTCGTGTTTTGGTGACTTTTAAGAGAGGTATGATGATTTCTTGCATCGATGCACCCCCATGTACATAGCGTGAACCTGAACCTTTAATTCGTATCCTGTTTATGGATTTTGGAATCAGTACTTCAGCATCACCTGAAAGGTTTAATTGTTTTGAAGTGAAATGCTTAGTGCTTGCACCACCACTCAGATTCTTGCCGATTACATACCTACGAGATTCTTTCCAAATATCGCCAGTATATGACCCAATAGTGAAATCACTATCATCAAGTTCGTTGTTTTGATAAATGAACCCATGGTCTGATGTGATAAGCATATTATTGCCATTCATAGCAGCAACTTTCTTGATAACATCCATCAGAAAATCAATTTCCAGTTCAGCAGCATCAAATACTTTATCTTCAGTGGTTTTATCATCACCAGTCTTGTCAATACGGTTATGGTAGATATAAATCAAGTCGTATTGTTTGACAAATTCTCTTCCATCGGTTGCTGAATTCATTTTCATAAAATCTTCAGCATTGATACCAGTCGCTCTTACACCTGAATTTTGTTCCAGAATCTTACTTCTGGCTTGTAAACCTTGAGTTGAATTTCCATCAATCAGTGTATAATCTGAGTTTGCTTGAATGGATATATTCTTTTGAGGAAGCATAGCAGCCATACCCAGTTGAGTATAGGACGGCAAAGTGGTTACCATATATTCCAACTCACCCTCAAACCGCTTTTCACTCTGTATTCTTTGCAGATACTCCCAGCCAATTTCATATCTAAAAGCATCTGAGATTATTACAAACAATCTTTGCCCTTTGGATATGACTGGTTGAACATGGTCAACGAAAAAACGCTGTTGGGTTGTTGTGACAGCATAATGCCATTTATCCATACCATCAATAACTCTCTGCCATTCGTTTCCATAATTTACCAACCAATCGTTTCCATATACTTTTTCGACCTTTTCTGTTAGTGGTTGAAGTACTTTATTTTGTTTAGCTTTTCGATAATGTAATATGTATTGACGATAAGAATAATCAATAAGATAAAATTGCTGAACATATTTGTTGATACCATCGTTAAAAGTATCAATTTTAATTTTCTCATATTTACGGATGAAGCTAATCATCTGCATTCCGTTGCTCAAACAAGCATAGAAGTCCTGAAAATCATGATACCAATATTTGTTTTCCCTTTGTTTAACCAGTTGATTTAATCTATCTATTGAAATTGATTCATCACAAATCAGGTTTGCAAGTTCAGATATTATTTTCTTATCAACTATTTCAAATAAATCATCCTGAATGATATCATCAATTCCGACTTCTCCAATTATTGATTCGATTTTCAGGTCTATGGCGATTTTCTTCGATAGTTTACGGTATGCTGATTGATATGAAATGGTATCTTTCCACGTCGAAATAAGAATTTTAGATTCCTTTACAACAGAAGATTTCTTACCCAGTGAAAAATTAGTGTTGAATAATTCAATCAGGAAATCATATATTGTTGGCATGTCGGTGTTGTAGCCATACTTTCTGGCAATTTCTTTCCAATAGTATTCTTTTAGATTATACCGTTCAAGCTCCTTGTCATACTTTTCATTACCATCATTAAATGATGATGCATGCGACTGAAGAAATGAAATCAAACTGATATTTTCAGTATTGAACAAAACGGCAAGCATTTTATAACGGATTGCCTGATAATCATCATCTATTCCAAGCAAATCCTTCAGTATTGCTCTGCGTTCTTTATTTTTAAAGAATTCAATATGTTCTGTAATCAAATCCGTGAAATTGTAATCCAGTTCAAGTTCCTGTGCAAACATGGCTTCTTGCTTCGTTTGAAAAACATAACTTGACAACTCAATATCCAGCAACCAGTTATCAGCATTTTCGGGCTTACTATTTGGAAAATAAAGCAAAAACTTTTTACTCGGGTTTTCTTTGGAAACTAGATATTTTATATAGAATTGGTTATTGACAACAGCTACTTTTTCAATACCTTCCATTTCCAATTCATTGAATTGTTCACAAAGTTCTTCATTTTCATCATACCAGAATATGATGCGATGCTTAGTGAATAGCTTGCTTAATGCTTCTTTTATTTTGTTCATTTTAAATGCTAAAAGATATTAGTTTGCATTGGGATTTGGCTTCTCAGATGATAAAAATTTGTCTTTCCTTTCTTCGACTTTATCAATTCATCCTGAACTGATAATAATTTATTAATTAAAGTTGATTTCTTTTTATCCATATTCAATAATCCAATAATTTCATTTACAGTAATACCTTTACCCTTAAGGGATTTTAGCTCTTGAATTACTCTTTCTATTATTTCAGCATCACTATAATTTATTTTTGTGGTAGTATCGTAAATTATTTCTGTTTCATCTATTACTATTTGATTGGTTTTTAATGTCAAATTTACATTACCTTTTGAATCTACTGGGATAGCCCCTTTACTAATTAATAAATTGTTGGCATTTTTTTCTTCAGCAGAAGCCATTCTAACAAAAACCTTTCTCCCACGTTTAATTCCATCCAACACACCTTCCCATGTACCTCCTGAGTTTCCAGATTCTGCTGCATATATTTCCTTTGCCAAACCGTATATTATTTTGTTCCTGTCCATAGCTAAACCAACTGACCACGGTACTTTGGGATGGTAGGTGCTAATTACTAAAACATCTCCCCTTACTATCGCAGGATAGTATGTCTTAGATGTATAAGTTTCAATTCCCTGCGGCAAAACAATAATGCTCTGACCTTTATATTTAAGGGCTGAATCTAATGCTTGTTTATCAATGCCCTTAGCAAAACCGCTTACAATTACCGACTTACTGACTACAGCATTTTTAGCAATAACATCGGTAAAATCCAATGATTTAGTTGAACATTTCCTTGACCCCACAATGGCTATGCTGTTTTTATTCAGCAAGTCGGCATTACCTTTTGTATAGATTACAATAGGAGCGTCTTTTTTTAAATTCTCTTTCAAGACTTTAGGATAGACATATTTCTCCATAACATTGACTATCTCTATGCCTTGGTTAATTAGTTTCTCTGCCAGAAATGCATTATTTGGTATTTCTATAACGGCATCCTGTATTCCTTCCCATTCTTTGGTAGTAAAATCAAATCCAAGTTTATTTCCCGATTTTATTTTTAGAAGTGCTGATTCAATAGATTCTTTATCATGAACAACTTCAATTAAAAAATCCATCTTGCGCCTGTTCGAAAAACCTCTTGCATGTGCAAATGCCATCCAATATGGTATAGTGTTATTTTTCATGTTATCGTCCTCCAACGGTTTTTGCAATTACAAGTGGTGCAACCAATTGTGCCCCTTTACTTTTTAGCATATTAGCAATTTCTTTTATGGTTGAACCACTATCAAATATATCATCTATTAATAGAATTTTCTTTCCCTTTATATCAACCTGTGTGGTGAATGCATTCTTCAAATTCTCCTTCTTTCCAATTGATGATTCAAATATTTTTTGGGCTTCAGTTACTCTGGTTTTTACTATCCCATGTGACAATTCAAATTTTAAGGTACGTGAAATTTTTTCGGTAAAATTTTTAACAAGGTCTCCAGATAAGGTAGGTGGAACATACATTACCAAATCAAATATCATGTTTTTAAATTGTTTTCTAAATGCTTTTAACGTAAGCCGCAGCAAATAATCAGGAAAATCTCCGCCATTCTCATACTTACTGTGATGTATCATTGAAGCCACATTTGTTACACCATACCATGAAGCAGCAACACCATCAATAAGGATACTGGTTGTGTTTTCAACGTTTAATACTGGAAAATAGTTCTCTCTGAACTCTTCAATTTTTTGTAATTCTTCAGTTGTTGCATAAATCGATATCATTTTTGATAAATCTACATCACATTTGCCACAAGAATTTACTTCTGAATCACCCAGATAATTTTGCAAATATCTCATCCTGCATATTGTGGAATTCATATAACCTTTCATTTGTTCGAAATCCGCAAGTTTAGCTTCTCGTAATTCCTCAAAACCATTAGTGTTTAAAGCAGGTGAATTATATTTTAATTCATAATATGGTCTTGAATTTTTAATGGCTTTAACAACAATACCTTGGTCAATAAGGTCATTAAGGATTACATTTACGGCAGTTTGCTTTAGGTTGATTTTTTTGATAATACTATTCAATCCTAACGGTTCTTGTCGCAAAATATCAATCAACCGTTGATAATTATTAATTGAAGGTTTGTTATTCTTTATAAACGACAATGGTAATTCATCATCTACTGGAGCATAAAACAAAATAACTTTGGTTTCTAATCCATCCCTGCCTGCTCTCCCAATTTCCTGATAATAATGAAGTGGCGATGTGGGTATCTGAGTGTGAATTACAAATCGTAAATTAGGCTTATCCATTCCCATTCCAAGGGCATTAGTTGAAACTACGCATTTGTATTTATCATTTAAGAAATCAATTTCAATGCGCTTTCTTGTTTCATCATCCAAGCCTGCATTATAATTGGTAGCCATTATGCCATTAAAATCTAGCCATTTGGAATAAATTTCGGTTTCAGCTTGTGTGCCGCAATAAATAACACCAGTGCCATGATTCCCATTCACTACTTGTAGGACTCCAGCCATTTTATCTTCTAAATTATTGCAAGATATTACATTTAATGCAAAATTCACTCTACTCAAATCTCCCCTTAAAACAGTTAATCTTGAATTATCAAATTGACTTTCAATATCTTGCTGTACACGTATAGTTGCTGTAGCGGTACATGCAAGAACAGGAAAATCATTTTGAAGTTGTTTTACAACATTTACAATCCTTCGGTATGATGGACGAAAATCATGACCCCATGTTGATATACAATGGGCTTCATCAACTACCACCATACCCAGTCGCATTCGCTGTACTACCAACTGCCATTCCTCATCTTCCTGACGTTCAGGGGCAATATATAATAATTTGTACATACCTTTTTCAGCATTTCGCATTACTTCATTCTTTTCTTCTGGTGAAAGGGTTGAATTGATGTATGCAGCTGGTAATTTAAGCTCCTTAAGTTTGTTGACCTGTTCCCGCATTAATGCAATTAGTGGAGAGAAAATAACAGTTGTTCCTTCAAGCAGCATACCAGCAAATTGAAAAACCAAGGATTTGCCAAATCCAGTGCGTTGAATCATTAAAATTCGTTCACCATTTAATAATTTGCTGATGGCTTCCCACTGCTCTTCATAAAAGTAAGGTAACCCGAATTTTTCTTGTAGAATTTTTTCTGCATCCGTTCTTGTCATCATATTATCTTATTTGTGAACCATCAATCCAATCAAACTCTCTTACTTTCTTTTTAGTTACTGCATCATTCAAACCAGCAACATCTTTAACTGCCTTTCCAAATTTGTTGTAGTTCACCAAAACACCATCATCCAAATCAATTGTAATTCTTTCGGTGGCTAGTTGGAATAGTACATCACGTTCATATTCGTGCAATTCAATTAACATCTTGTCGATACTGTCGTTTTCTTTAATGGCTTTTGTTTTTTCAGAAGCAGAACCATTTACCTGAATATGCTGGAGTGTTTCTTTTCTGGTCTTCAACTTACCAATAAACTCTTTCAGGTACTTATTCAGGATATTGCTAATCGTATCTGGAGTGTAACGGTGCAAATAAATCAAGACATTGAATGAACCCTTTGGTGAGGAGAACATCCAGTAAATTGGACGTTTTTTATAGCGTTTAATGTGGTCTGGATAAAAGTCCTTGGTAAAGTATTTTCGGATGTCTTTACCCAATTGTTCTTCAACAAATGCAAGGTTTTTATTAAAGTTCTTTTCACCAAAGCTGACCTTTAGGAACTGGTAAAACCGACCAGTTATATCATCCTCAAACCATTCGTCATCCAAAACTGGAATAATATTATCCTCGTCTGGAAGAAAACTACATTCATTGGCATTTTTATCAATTTTGTTTAGGTAATCCTGAAGTGTTTCTCCTTGGTTAGCTAAAATTAAACCCACTTTATCCAAACTGTAACGACCAAACATGCACCCTACTGCATAACTTAGAAATTGAGCGAATACTTCGTTGGCTTTGAAAACAAATTGACCGTTTTCAATGGTGGTTTCTTCTTTTAAAATGGTGATGTCTTCCAATGGTACATTGGGTGATAATTCATCCTGTAAACCATAGATTTCAATAAATTTACCGTTGAGATCTTCTTCGTTTTCATGAAGTTGAAAAAATTTGTTTTTCCAATATTGCTCAAATAGATCGTAGGACTCTTCCAAGTCCTGACCTTTGATTCGGATTATTTCGTTTTGTAGGAAATCCCATGAGGTTTCCTTTGAGTCCCATTCTTGAGCCGATAGTTTAACACAGAGGAATACTTTTTCTATCACAGGTTGGGCATTTTTTTCTAAATATGGAAGTTCTGCAATATCCCCAACATTGAAGTTAAGTGTTGGTGTATATACTTTTAGAATTTCCATGACAACCTTGGAATTCATCAACCCATTAAGATATTCCCTATTGACATTTTTATGAGGGAAAGCGCAAAATCCAGCACTCGTAAACACGTATCCATTTTCAAATTGTCTAAAGCTTATGTTATTTGAGGATATAGATGACCAAGTTAGTCCATTTCTAAAAAAGTACTGTGAATTCCTAATCGTTCCCTTTGCCTTTTTAATTAAATGTCCATCTCCTTCCCATCTAATTAAGTCATTATTATTTCCATACCACCTTCTAAAACCACCACCATTATTTGCTGGAACATATTTTGATGAGTTTTTAAAGTTGAATTCCTTTCTGCTAATTTCAAACCAATCTCTTATAAATCTTGCATTATTTGCTGTAGACATGCCGAATTTAAAATCGAATAAGGCGTCTACTTGTTCGGAATTATCAAACACATTTAGTAACGCCTCTTTCATCCAATATCCAATTCTGGAACTTGTCACTCTTAAGAAATTAGATTGTTTTGCAATATAAAACCATCCACAATTATGATTATGAATGGCTTCGATGGTTTTTGGTGCTTGTGTTTGATGTCCTTTAAAATCAGAAAGTTTTATATAGCTACCTTCATAATTTTCAATTTGTTTATTTCTTAAAGTAAATGTAGCAATTGGTACACAAGCTGGTTCAAATGCATTATATTCCAATTGGATCAATGAAGAGATTGTAGTTTTATCTATAACAGTTGCCCTTAGTTTTTCATAGGAACTTATAAACATCCAGACAAAAGGTGAAATAAATCCAATTAAACCATTGGCTTTGGTCAAGTTGGTTGCGTGTATCAGGAAACATGCAAAAAGATCAGATTTTGTAGAATTGTATTCTTTTTCAATGAATTGTTTAAGTTCTCCATCCATGTATGAAGAATTCAAGTATGGTGGATTGGTGACCAGAATATCATAGCGATTAGCTAGAAGTGATGCTTGTTTCTTTAATTGATGTTGCTGTTCAGCAAAAATTGAACTTGAATCGACAATGATTTTATCTACTTCAGTTTTATCAATGTTTATTAATGATCCCAAGGTTTTTGCATTTTGGAATTTGCGGCTAAATTCAATATTTTGGAAAGAAGTAATGTTTGGACTAATTCCCTTTTTCAAAAATCTCCGATTGTATTGCCTTCCCTTCATCATTAAAGCAAAACCAGCAAGTTGTGCGGCACGATCATCAATATCAATACCGTATAAGTTCTTGCCAATTATATGCTCTGGTATTTCTGAAATGCTGTATCCCTCTTCCTCATAAATTTTAAAGAAAACATCAAATGCATAACAAAGAATATGGGCACTACCCACACATGGATCGAAAAAGGTTAATTCTTCAGGTGATTTAACTTCTCTCTTGGGGATTATGGCTTCATTTTCAGGTTTGATATAAAACTCAAGGGTTTTTATTATATTGGTTTTTGGTCTGGCTTCTTTCCATAATTGTCCCAAGGTATTATCAACCATATACTGCACAATCCATTTTGGAGTAAATAATTGTGTTACAGGTGCAATTTCAAAGGATCTATATACTTTTTTCGCATTTATCAACCTGTCTTTCTCTTCCGAAATATAGAACTGATATAACCAACCAATAATCTCAACGTCATGACAATCGTCAATCAACATTCCTTCTCGAACGTCTGTCACAATTGAAAAATCACTGGTTAAGTCATCTGGTAACAATAGTTCTGTGTAATCACTAATTTTTTCAAAAAGGAATGGAAAAACAGTATTAAGATGATTACATGAGGCAATCAATAAATGTTTATATGCCTCATTTTGAGGATTGGTACTTGGAATCCTGCCGTCCAGCAAATCATATATTTTCTGGCGATTAAGCTTCAAATCATCTGATATATTACCTCTTTTGGCTTCATCGAGAATTTCAGGAGTAGTATATCCATCTTTTGGTGTTACTATCCTAATACCAATTGGTTGGTAATCGTTAGCATCCAAAAAGCGAAGTGCCATTAAACGATTAAACCAAGTATAAGCAACTTTCTCAATAAGTTGTTCTTTGGTGGTATGGTTCAACTTCAACCTGAGTTGTTGCACTTGGTCAGCTTGTTCTCTTAAGATAGCAGAATCCGCATTTAGTACGAATGTTAACTTAGCATCAACTTGTTCCAATAGTTTCTTTCTGGCCTCCTGTGCAAATCGTTTGAGATTATTTGTATTCATAGCTTATAGTGAAATACGTTTGTTTTGCTTTATTAGTAAAGTAAGTGCTGTTTTCAATGCTTCAAGATACTTGTCAACATCTTCATTGGTTTGCAATTCATTCTTAATAAAATGGATTTTAACACTTTTCAATGGCAGGTAATTAACAGGTATTTCTTCTACTTTATCTGTCACTGGATGTGCTAGTTTAACTAATTCATTCAACTGTTGATTCAATAACTTTTCCTTTATTGTTGTTCTTGTGTCACGTAGGTTGGCAATATAACGCTGTTCTGTTAGTTTCTTTAATTCATCTTCAAAAGGTTTAAGTACCTCTTTCTTATGGTTGTAATTAAGTAAATCAAAATCTGCATGGGTTTCTATTCTGTTGATTGCAGATTCAATTTCAGATTTTGTTTTAGTTCTTTCATCTTCTATCAACTTCAAGACTTTAGTGCTTAATTCATCCTTTGCAGCTTTAGCATCTTTAATGACATCACCTTTAAATGGCTTAGGATTTTCAATAACAGCCTTCAGAATATTTATTTCATTGCCTTCAACATAGTCCAGATTTGATTGGTTACCAGATAAAAAGCTACGGATGGAATCATATATCTTTTTCTGTTCCCCATTCCAGAAACGTTTAATTGGGTCTATGTTTTGTTCCTTTTCATCGAGCAGTTCGTCTTCAAAATCTTTAATATTGGTCAAGTAATATGTGTATTCTTTTTTACTGAGTTTGTTGATGAATTCTGTTGCAGGCATCAAAAGAGTAAGAAAGGGATAGTTTTCTTTGCTGACCAATATCTGATTCAACCACACATGAACTTCCATTAGTTTCTCTTTAAATGCAAGAGCTACATCCTTTGCTTCTTTGGCAGGACATGACTCATCAAAAAATTCATTGTATACCGTTGTTAATTCTTTGACCAGCTTGGGGTCGATATCAATCTGTGGTTCAAGTAAAGTATTAACATAGTATCTGTTATTGAGAAATGCGTTCATTGCATTGTCGTCATCCAATAAATTAGAATCTTGCCTGAGTTCCAATTTACTTCGCTTATACAACATGGCTGAAATGCTCCATATGGCATTTTGATACCAACCATAAGGTCTTTTGCTGAAGTAGTCTTTTAAGTCACTTAGAGACGTTCTTTCAGATTGTTTTTTTCTGCGTTGAATGATGTTCAGCACTTCGCTTTCTGCTTCTGAAATGGTGGTGTTATCTGTTTTAAAAAGGTCTTCCTGATTTTTAATGATAGCTTTGATAGTATCTTCTGAATATATGGTATTTCCAATCATTCTGAGATTAGGATAAGCTAGTTTTACAAGGTTTTGAAATGCCAGTACCAATTTATTCTTACCATCAGATGAATTGGACATGGGTTGTTTCATTCCATTCATGTATACGTCAGATTCACCTAACAAATTCCTAAGTATAGTAACTAAAATACTTCGCCTTAAAGTGTTTTGCTGAGCTTTTTCAAATAGGATGCGTTTAATGTTATCTTTATTGGTAGTAGACTGAGTTTGTTTGATGTATTTATCTGTTTTTAGGTACATTCTGATATCCATCAGTAAATGGTCATCATTTGGCAGTACCATCATCAGCAAGGTAGAGTAACCCATGGTCTGTGATTTGAAAAAATCTTCCCTGTCATGGTCTTTGAAATAAGGGGTGATAACTTCAACCACCAGTTCCTTTTCCCTACCTAAAATCACACCATCAATTTTGCTGGAAAATTCATACTCCTGCTTATTATCTAAGAACCTGATTTTTGTATCCCTAATGACTTCATCAAAAATAATTTCTTTGAATAATTCGGTTATTTTTGAGTCATCGATTTGAGTTGCTTTAATTTCCTGTTCGATATCCTTTTCATCATCTGTCAGAAATTCATAAATATCACCGTTGCGTTGAATATAAGTCTGGTTCTCCAGAATATTTAATGCCAGTTGTATTTTCTTTTCGTGTTCCTTAAGGTCGACATGAATATTATCAATCATCATGGTGTTAATATTCCTGACCGTAGTTTTAAAATTGGAATAATATTTAACCATAAATAATGCTTTAAGTACCTGTATTGCTAAATCGTCATCAAGGTTCTTTTCTGCAAGTGTAATTGCATTCTGCAATTCACCACGAATGGTTGAACGTATGCCTTCGAAAAGTAAATCGAAGCTGACAATGGTATTCTCATCTTTTGTTTTGATGTGCTGAATCACATGTTGGAACACCCCTAGCATACTTCTTTCACCGACACTGGCATGTTTCCCTTGGAATGCATTATGAGTTGATAAAGCACGGATGCACTGTTGGAATAAATCAAACTGGTATACTACGAATGGATATTTGTTAATGAAGTCCTTTTCATCCTTGAATTTTTTAAACTGAACCCCACTGTCAGAAAAGGATAACAAGGTTTCCATATTCGCATTCTCCTTCACCCACAAATCTTTCAACAATACCTTAGCTGGTTCTTTTTTACTTAATAAACGTTTTTCAATTACTTCATCGACATTAGCGGAAGTAAGAGGTATTTTTAATTTAAATCGTGCTTGGATTTTAGAAAAATCGTTCTGCTGTGATTTATTTATGTCACCAACAACACTTTCCATGTCTTCTTGGCTGGTCACAAGAATCCACGAATTACCCTTAGTTTTAGTTGCTAATGTTTCTGCAATTGTTTGCAAGTTAAGCATCATCTTGGAATCAGCAGATATATACTGACCTACTTCATCAACAAAGAAATTTAAACGAAAACCTTTTGGTTTGGTTTTGATGTAATCATTGACCTTAGTACAAAAATCATCCACTGAAATTTGTGAATCTTTCCGAATTGTTTCAATGATATCCATGTATTTTTCTGGTGAATCACCCAGCAATTTGGATAATACTTGACCTATAGTATCTTTTACCTTTGGGGAGAAATATTTTCTACGAGCATTTGTCCAGAATTCACCACCAATAGTTCCATATTCTTCTTGAAATTTCTTGTAAACACCTTCTGTATCCAACCATCTTTCAAATTCGGCAACATGGTGCATAGCACCATAATACCCCATATTTATATAAAAAACTTTATAAAAAACATTCAATAGGGCATTCTCTTCTTGTTTGTTGGTTGCCTGAGCTTGCTGGTCAATATTAAATAATATGGACTCTGAAGGGCATCTGGTAGCATTTAGTATATCGGCTTTAAGCAGTTCATCATTTTCAATCTTTTCAGCAAATAATTCCCCTAAATGATACCCATCAAATTCTTTATTTTCCAATACATAGGACAAGATTTTCAAAAGGTGTGATTTACCTGAACCGAAGAATCCAGATATCCACACTCCATTTGCTCCCTGGTAATCATTGTATGCAGAAAAGAAACTGCTAATTTTTTTAGCTATTTCATTGGTAACAACATACTCTACAACTTCATCAAGAATATACTCTTGGTCGTCAGCTTTAACAACTGTCTCAATATAACGATTAACGTCTTTTTCAAATAAATCTATTAATTTCATCTTTTTAATTTATAATTGTCAATAATGAATGCTCTATAATAATTGTCATCTTTAAGAAGACCGAATAGTTCTAACGTTAGTCCATTGAAAGTGCCAGAGAAAAAAGCAACTGTAGGTGCTTTCTTAGCCACATTTTGCAGGTTGTTTAATACACTATGAGAACGGATATAAGGGTATACCAATCCAATACCAGTAAGGAAATAAACCTTAGCAGAACTGGAATCGATTAGTGATTTGATTTTTGGTATCAGTACTTCATTTACATCAATGATTGATTGTAATGCTTCTTTAAATGCTTGTCTATCCATGTTCTTTTCCAGTTCAAAGATTTCTCCTTCCCCTAGCTCGGCATTTAAGATATCAATTGTAATATCATAAAGGTTTATTTCAAGAACTGGTATGCCATTCAACTCCAGCTTGTTTTTAAGACCTCTGATGGCAGTATCGACTTCGTTTTGAAGTGTTGGGTCAAATGCGCTTATAAAGAATGGAATTTCCCCACCCAAAGACTCCATGCGAAGAAATTCTTCAGTTGAAATAACATTATAAAGATGTTCAAATTTTTTAGCTATATCTTCCATATTAGTATTGTAATTCTTTAATATCTCGGTCAGAAAACATAAATATTTTTAGCAGATTTCGGTCATCTTCGACAATAGCTTTTATCACAGATTGATTAAGTAATTGTGGTTGTATCTTTCTCTCCTTTATGTTATCAATGATGCCAGCTTGTTCAAGCATAAGAAACAATACCTGCTTGGCTTTATCAAATGTTGATGTTTTGTATTTCTCAAGATGTGGATACTGCTGAAGTTTATTTTTAATGAACGAATTGAAATCAGTTTCATTTAACTGATAATCATACACCAAAATCTTATCTCGTAATACTTCAATAGAAAAGTCTTTTATGAAACTATAACACTTACAGACTGAAAGAAATGCAATCTGCTTCTGTGATATTAGGGCTCCATGAGCTAATATTTCCATCTGTGCTGGTGTAATAGTTTTTACCCTTTTTCTTACTTGATAAAATGTCTTTTCAAATGAAATAGACTTAACTGAACCAAGTATTATCTCAGCATTTCGAACTTGTTCTAAATCCGATATGTCATTTTCAATGGCATACTGTGCGACATAAACCATTTCATTGAGACGTAAGGAATATACAGCAAATGCAAGTAAATTATCAGATTTATGAGTCATAGATTAACAATTGAATTTATTTAAACTTCATTTTGTTCGTTAAGTTTCATTAGATATTATTTATTTAGAGCACTTTTTAC
>CAIZXK010000409.1 GCA_903936865.1 uncultured Bacteroidales bacterium
AAAACATCATCCTTTTGGTTATCAGAAACACCTGATACTGTGTCGAGAGGTTGGGATGCTGTTTGTAATAGAATTTGTACGTATGCTTTGTTAAATGACAAAAAAAATAATTTGAAATTTTGGGTATTTAATACTCATTTTGATCATATTGGCGAAATAGCTCAAAAAAACAGTGCCAAATTAATAATTAAAAAAATAGCAGAACTTAACAAAGAGAATTTACCTCTAATATTAATGGGTGATTTTAATATGACTCCTGATAAAGAGCCAATTAAATATATTTCTAAAATTATTAAGGATACAAAACATATTTATAAAGGCAATTTTACTGAAGATGAAGGAACATTTAATGCTTTTGATTTTACAAAACCTGTAACATCACGTATTGATTATATTTTTGTTGATGGTTTTAAAGTTGAAAAATACAGAATTTTAACCGATTCATATCGTTGTAAATACCTTTCAGATCATTTGCCTGTTTATGTTGAATTGAAAAAATAAACCATATTGTTCTTCTTTTACAAAAAGATATCTTTCAAGTAATTACTTTTATGATACAAAAAATATCATAATTTATTAATGGACTGACTAATAAATATATTGATTTAAGTGATAATCTAATAAAACAATATCAATAAATAAAATAACTTTGCAATATATTTTAAAACTTTAATGACTAAAAAATTACTATTTCAGTTAAAGGAAATTATTCTTTCAGTTTTACCTTCAGCCACCAAAACCATTTTGTGGTTGTTAAGTTTAATGATACCTATTTCTTTATTTGTTACTTTATTACAATACTTTGGCATCATCGGTTGGGCAGCAAAATTGCTAAATCCGTTATTCATTTATTTAGGCTTATCGGGTCAATGTGCTTTTGTATTTCTTACGAGTATATTTCTAAATATTTACTCAGCAATTGCTGTAATATCCAGTCTTTCACTTTCTATGAGGGAAATAACCATCTTAGCTTTGATGTGTCTTATTTCACATAATATGATAATCGAAACAATTATACAAAGCAAAACAGGATCATCGGGAATAAAAATGGTTTTTATACGATTATCTTCCAGTATTATAGGTGCATTATTGCTTAACTGGATTTTACCAATCGAAAGTCTTAAAATTATGAATCAACAAATTCAGCTTGGTTATAATGTTGGTTTAATTGCTATTATTGAAGATTGGGGTATAAAAATGTTTTTTCTTGCAATAAAAGTGGTTGTTTTTGTTTTGTCACTAATGATTTTGCAAAAAATACTCGAAAAATCAGGAATTATTGAAGTAATTTCAAAGGTATTATCACCTTTGCTTAAAATTATGGGTTTACCTGTAAGAACCTCATTCTTATGGATAGTGGCCAATATTCTTGGCTTAGCTTATGGTTCTGCAATTATGATAGAACAATTGGAAAAGGGTAAAATAAGTAAAGAAGAAAACAATTTACTCAATCATCATGTTGCTGTTTCACATTCATTATTAGAAGATACACTGCTATTTATGACAATTGGAGTTTCTGCTTTTTGGTTAACATTCCCAAGAATTGTAATTGCAATTGCTATTGTTTGGATTTATAGAATTGGGTTGAATTATAAACATATATTGAATTTAAAGAAACAAAAATAAAAATAATGAAAGCAATAATAATAGGAGCAACCGGGCTTATCGGACAAAATTTTTTATCTTTACTGGAAATAGATGAATACTTTACTGAAATAGATATCTGGCTTAGAAAACCAATAAAAATAGATTCTTCAAAAGTAAAAATAAAACATGTTGATTTTGAAAGAATAACAGAAAATGAATTTATTCATGCAGATGTTGTTTTCTGTTGTGTTGGAACAACAATTAAAAAAGCTAAAACACGTGAAGCTTTCCGTAAAGTTGATTTTGATATCCCTGTAAATCTTGCAAAACTTTGTGCGAATTCAAATATTCAGAAATTAATTATAATATCCTCATTAGGAGCTGATAGAGAATCAAAAAACAATTATTTAAAGACAAAAGGAGAAATGGAATATGCAGTTAGTCAATATAATATTCATTCAATAGTTTTTTTACGTCCTTCTATTTTACTGGGAAATCGTAATGAATTTCGCCTTGGTGAAATTATTGGAAAAATTATTATTCAGTTGTTAGGATTCCTTTTGTTAGGTAAAAATAGAAAATATAGAGGAATTAGGGCAATGAAAGTAGCTAAAGCAATGCTTAATATAGCCAAAAATAATACAAAAGGAATTAGAATTTTAGAATCGAATGAGATTGAAGAGTTAAAATAAAAACAGTTTAAGATTGCTGGTTTTTAAAACATCACAAACAAATTTTATTCCTTGTCCTGTCTAATTTATTTTCATTATTTTAATTGAACCCGTTACCTCATCAAATTTAATAGAAACATTTTTTTGTGGCAGTGAAATCACCATTCCCATTTGAGCAATATCTTTAATGCAATTATAAACGATTGAATTTTCTTTTAAGATTGAAACTTCAACTTTAGCAGGTAAACGATAATAAAACCCATGCTTATCTTTTTGTAATTTATTTTTTTCTTTTATAAATTTACCAAGATGGTTTTTTTGTCTGTTATTATCAATTTTAATGTAAATATTTTCAGCATCTGCATCTTCATCTGAAGTAATTCCTTTTGAAACTGAGAATTTACATAATAATGCGTTGGTTATTGAAGTGTTGGTATCTGTTTCCGGATAATAAATATAGCTATAAGTCAGTGTATTATTAATGCTTATTCCTGTAAATAATTTCATATATTGTTCCTCCTGATTTTGTAATTCATTATACATAAACTCCAGATTCTTTTTGTCAGCAGCATCCACATCACCAGAAATAATACTAAATCTGGCATCTTTAAGCTTGGTTATATAATCTACTATTTCCTTTACTTTCAAATCGGTAGGTTTTTCTACCATTGAAGTTTTAAAAGTTTTTTCGATTATGAAAGTAGTGTCAAGTTTAACTTTTTTGTAAATTGTATCAATCTTTTCATACATATTCAGATCGGCAAATTTTCTGAATAAAACCGGATATTCTGATTCATCTTTTGAATTGGGTTTTGTCTCATTATCTTCTTTTATAATTGAATTTGTGCTGATTTCCCTGCAATTAACATCAGAAATCATACCCATGTTTCCAAAACTGATTTTTAAATCAGCACTATGGGTTTCCACAAAATATATGTTAGCAGTATCCACTTCTGCAATGGTTTCAATACTAACATTCTTAATGTTGTATTGTGTGTGGTTTTGACTGATTACATTGTTTAGTCCAAAATATTTCATTGCATATTCGCTATATGGCCCTTTTATATCATCCTGTTTTTCAAGTGTAATATTTATCTTCAGATAATTTTTTGGTAGCATATAATAAAAACCAGTTGTTGAGGATGGCTTTTTGTTCAAATCCACTCTAACTACATTATAATTTGTTTTGCAGGAAGTTAAAACAATTATTACAGATAAAAAAGTAAATAGTATTGGTTTCATATTATTCATAAATCAATATTTTTGTTCAAAATTAGTAATTTTTTTGTATCCAACTTACTAAAAATAATATTGGATTGTTTTCTATTAACTATATAAAGTTAATTTTTCAAAATTTCGTTTTTAGGTATTGTTTTTTTGTAAATAATCAATAATCCGATAAATGTTATTAATCCATTGATTATCAATAACTCAAAGCCAATACTTATATTAAACCACTTCTGGGAATTTTCGCTAAGTATAAAACAAATAATAGGAGAGATAATTGCAATCAATGGTACGAATTTGTCTTTAACATTAAGTTTGGTAAACAACCCGAAAGCATATAAACCTAATAGCGGACCGTAAGTATAGCCAGCAACTGTAAATAATTTGTCGATAACCGCCCTGTCATTAATTGCTCTGAAAATAACTATTACAAGCAATAATAACAATGCAAATCCGATATGTACATAATACCTGATGTTTATTTTTTTCTTTTCCGAAAAGTGTTTGTTCTTTTCCAATCCCAGAAAATCGATACAAAAGGAAGTGGTTAAAGAGGTGAGGGCACCATCGGCACTTGGATAGGCTGCTGAAATTAATCCGATTACAAAAACCAAACCGGCTATGGGACCCAGATAATTAATGGAAATTATCGAAAACAAATCATCGGTTCTTTCGGGCATTGTAATTCCCTTGGTATTAACATACATTAAAAGGATGGCACCCAAAAATAAGAAGAGCATATTTACAAAAACCAATACTATACTAAACGTGAACATGTTTTTCTTGGCATCTTTCAAATTGCGGCAACTCAGGTTTTTCTGCATCATTTCCTGATCGAGCCCAGTCATAACAATTGTTATAAATATTCCACTCAAAAACTGTTTAAAGAAATGTCGTTTACTACCCCAATCGGTATTTATCACTTTCGAATAATCTGAATTAATTACATTGTTAAACATTTCGCCAAAGCCCAGATTTAATTGATTTAATATGAAAACAATGGTTAGAACCAAAGCACCCAACATAAAGGTAGTTTGCAGGGTATCAGTCCAGATAATGGTTTTTATGCCACCTTTTAGCGTGTAAAGGATAATTAACAGAATAAACATACTTACCGTAAAACCGAATGGAATATTCCATGCATCGAAAATAAATACCTGCAACACATTTACTACCAGAAACATTCGGAACGAAGCACCAATAACTCTTGACAATATAAAAAAGAAAGCACCTGTTTTGTACGACCAGAATCCAAACCGCTGTTCAAGATAAGTATAAATGGAAGTCAGGTTTAAACGGTAATACATTGGCATTAAAACATTAGCAATGATGAGATAACCGAAGAAATAACCGAAAACAACCATCAGATAGGTAAATTGCGTATCCTTAACCCAGCCAGGAACTGACATAAAGGTTACACCCGACAACGATGCACCTATCATTCCGTATGCGATTACATACCAGGGCGACGATTTATTGCCGCGATAAAAAGCTTCGTTGCCGGCTTTGCGGGCAGTTACCCATGTTATCATAAACAATAACAAGGTATAAGCCAAAAAACTGAATAGTATTAATTGTGGTGTCAAGATTTGCTTTTTTTTGCGTTTATTATTGTATTTTTGCGAAAGCAAAGGTAGGAAAATTATTTATTTCCCCTTTTGCAAATACTTATTTATAATATTAAATAGAAAAAGTGGATAATTTTCCTTCAAAATTACTTGAAAATGCAGTAAATGAGTTGTCAAAACTTCCTGGAATAGGAAAGAAAACTGCTTTGCGACTGGCATTACATCTCTTAAAACAAGAGAAAAGCGAAGTCGAGAATTTCGGTAACGTTATTATTAAAATGCGAAATGATATTAATTTTTGCAGAATGTGTCATAATATTTCCGATGACGAAATATGTGATATCTGCAGCAATCAGAAACGCAATCATTCATTCATCTGTGTGGTTGAAGACGTTAGGGATGTACTGGCAATAGAAAATACTTCGCAATTTAACGGTGTTTATCATGTGTTGGGTGGTATTATTTCGCCTATGGAAGGCATTGGCCCTTCAAATCTGAATATAGAAACGCTTGTTGACAAAGTTGCTTTAGGTAATGTAACTGAAATTATTATGGCTTTGCCTGCAACTATCGAAGGCGATACTACAAATTTCTATATTTACAAGCAATTAAAAGGTTTTGAAGTGATACTTACTACTATTGCCCGTGGAATTGCTGTTGGCGATAATCTGGAATATACCGACGAAATTACACTTGGACGTTCAATTATAAATCGTATGCCTTATGATACCGGATTAAAAAAGTAAATAGCAAATTGATTTAATTACTTTTAAATTTATACCCATTAGAAATTGAATCTAATGGGATTTTTTTTATCTAAATGACACCTTCTATTCAACAGAATTATAATGTATAAACGAATTATCATATTCATTAAATGAGAATGTAAATTATTTTGTTTAAGCCTACAAGAATTAACATCCTCATTAAAAAAAAAATTATACTTTTACATCAAAAAAAGTAAATCATGATTTATCTGAAGAATTGCACTTATATTGACTATAAAACTTTAAAATTCAAAAATACTGACATACTTGTTGAATGTGGAATTAAGGGGAAAATACATTTTTATAAAGAAAAGCCAAAAAACATACAAATATCAGAAAATATTGATTGTAAAGGCCAATTTGTAACCCATTCATTTGCAAATGGGCATCATCATGTTTATTCAGCTTTGGCAAGAGGAATGGGAGCCCCCAGAAAATCGCCCGAAAATTTTTATGAAGTATTGCAATATATCTGGTGGACACTGGATAAATGCCTTGATAAAGACATGATAAAAGCAAGTGCATTAGCAACTGCCATTGCCTGTGCAAAAAGTGGGGTTTGTTTTGTAATCGACCATCATGCCTCACCAAATTCAATTAAGAATTCTTTACAAACCATTGCAGATGCTTTTGAAGAAGTAGGTATTTCTCACCTTTTATGTTATGAAATAACAGATAGAGATGGAATAGCTTTAGCAGAAAAAGGCTTGAATGAAACAGAATCCTACTTAAGAACCCATCAAGGTCTTGTCGGCTTGCATGCGTCGTTTACAGTTGGAAACGACACATTGAAAACTGCAGTTGATTTGGCAAAAAAATATAATTCAGGAATTCATATCCATGTTGCCGAAGATGATTATGATCAGAAACATTGTAGGGAAACCTATAACAAAAGTGTGGCTGAACGTTTGGATGAATATGGTGTTTTTCAATTTGATAAAACCATTTTAGGTCATTGTTTATATTTGCATGAAAATGAGAAAAAGATTATAGCCGAATCGAAAAGTTGGGTAGTTCAGAATATGGAAAGTAATCTTAACAACCGTGTTGGTTATTTTAACGGATCAGGATTAGGCAAAAGAATAATGTTAGGAACCGACGGTATGCATAGTGATATGCTGCAAAGTAGTAAAGCCGTTTTTTTCTCGGGTATGGGGCATGAATATAATAGTCCTGCAGCAACTTACGAACGTTTCCGAAATGTTCATAATTATATCAGCAAAAATAATTTTAATGGAGATGAAGCCAACAATCTGGTAATTTTAAACTACGATTCTCCAACTGAAATTACTGAAGATAATTTCTTAGGTCATTTTGTTTATGGAATAAATTCAACTCATGTACAACATGTAATTTCAAATGGACATCTGATTGTTAAAAATAAAGTTTTAACAACTGTAAATGAAGAGGAAATATTGAATTTTACCCGTAAAGAAGGGAAAAAACTATGGGAAAAGATGAAAAATAGTTAGCAGCTATTAATTGTTAAAAAAACAAATTTAATATCCACGTTTTTTACCAGTCATTTTTTCAATTACAACTCTGTAACAAGCCACATTTGTTATAGCAGGCAACGAATATTTAAATTCACGTTGTGTATATTTAAGCATTATTTTATTCATCCAGCTTGTTTTTTGCTCAATATCTTCTATAAATTCTACTTTTCCGTAAGCCAGCACGCTGCGATATTTCATGCTGTAACTACAACCGACTTCAACATCGTGATGATGCAATTCGTGTCCCAAACTAAAAGCAATGCATACATCGGGTTTCTTTTTCAGAATATCAATTTTTTTACCAAAAGGAGCCGAATGAAAATATAAAACGTTATCTTCATAAGCAAAATTAAATGGAACTGTATAAGGAAGCCCATTTTCATCAGCCATTCCCATATAACAAACTTCACTTTGGTTTATAATTTCTTCTAATTCAGCTAGTTTTGTAATTATCTTACTATTCATAATCTATTTTTTTTATAACTATTTTTTTTGTTTTAATTCTATCGGGTATTTCTAGTAAAAAAGTAACTACGGAAAGGATAATGCTAAAAGCAAAAGCCCACCAAAAACTATCAACACTAAAACCATCAACCAACCTTGCCGTAATAATTATCATAAAGGCATTAAGTATCAATAGGAAAAAACCCAAGCTAAAAATAGTTGCAGGTATGGTTAACAAAATCAGTATAGGTTTAAGAAAAATATTTAATAATGATAGTACAATAGCAACAATAATTGCTGTAAGATAATTAGTTACATGTATTCCATCAGAAAGTAAATATGAAGTTATTACAACTGCAAATGATGTTACAATAATTTTGAAAACATATTTCATAAGATTATTAAAATTAAAATACAAAACTACTAATTTTTTTATTAATTACCTAAAATCAACAAGATTTCAATTAATGTATTGTTAATCAAGTTCTATGAAATTCAACAATAAACAAGTATTATAATTAATTTTAGGTTTTTTAATTAAATTCTGTAAAGTAAATTATTGTAAACTAAATACATCAAAACCATTTTCTTTAATTGCTTGCATTGCATCTTGCTTTTGCATTATATCTCCACCCCAAATGTCGTGGTTGTATATATTAGGTGTAGTAAACCAGCTTTTTACATCCATATTCAGTTTAAGATTTGTGATTTCTGATTTCAAAATCTGTAGTTCAGGAGTTGATAAACTTACTTTAAAATAATTTTGGACATAACCAGTAATAGAATCTGTGGATGTGGTAGTTCCCGAATAAATCTGCCCAATTCCTAAATGACAATTAAATGCTTTTATTTGATTGTTTATCGTTTTCCATTTTCCGTTAATCATCATATAATGATAGCCTCCACCAAGAATTTCAGGCCAAAACATATTTACTTCAGGTGGATTTACAAACATAAAGGATTGATTTCTAAACTCTGTTAATCCAAAAATAAATGAAACAGAATCGTATTTGCCAATTGGAATTTTATCATAAACATCCCAAATTAAGGTACTTGGAATGTCAATATCTACATAATGAATAACTTTCCATTTGTTTATACTAATTGGATTTGAATTGTGAGGATATAATATAAAATCTGAAATGAAATATTTTATTTCATTAACTTCGTATTGATTACCGGCTTCATTCTGATAAATCATTAAATCTTTGCGTAAACTATCATTACCAACTCTATGAGAAAAAAATACTTTCAGTTTTCCTGAGTTTTGCTCAGTGGGTTTACTTTCTTCAGTCTCGCAAGAGAAGATAAAAAATACAACACAAATAAATATAATTCTTTTAAATATTTTCCGATACATAATTGTAGATATTTTCCGATAATTTTTATACAGTTTCATGTAAACTAAGGTTTAATGAACTAATGAAAATGTTACAAAGATAATAATAAGTTGATATAAAATGACCTGCCTGGTTCGTAAAGTTTTTCTTCAGATCCAATAATTCTACGGTTTAAATGTTCATAATACGCTGTATTTGCAATGTTTTTTATACCAACAATTGTTTTCATAAATTTATTAATCGTGTAATCTAAAGTAAAGTTAATGATAAACCAATCAGGAGTTGAAACTTCATAATTAGCAATTGAAATATTATTCTGATTAGCTATATACCTGAAACTTAATGTTGGTATAAATTTTTGATTTTTAAATTTATAAGAGAGATTAAGTTGAGAGTCAAATGGTGGAATTTCAGGCAATGGATCATTCTTGATTATTTCTTTTTCAACAACCTGATTGTTAGAAATGATATATCTTACTGCATTTTTAAGAAAAGCAAAGGTATATCCGGCGGAAAAGTTAATATCCAACTGTTTATAAATAAAAGTATGATATACAAATTCACCTCCAATAAAATATGCCATACTCAGATTTTTAAACTGTTTAACACCAATTACACCCTGAGTAGCAGGAGTAATTATGGAAGGAGATACTATTTCAGAACCAATATAATCATCAACCATTGAAGCAAAAAAATTGAATCCAATTGTTTTGTTTTCTAGTGTAGAATATAAATATTTGAAGTCGAATTGGTAATTTTTTTCTGCTTTAATGTATGGATTTCCAAGGTAATCGTAATTGTCGAAAGCTACAGGCATTCGTTTTATATAGCGTTCATTCATATTTGCATTTCTGAGTAAGCGACTTATTCCAAATACAAATCTATTCTTGTCATTATTAATAATTGTATATTGAATTCCAATACTAAAATTTCCATTTATTTGTCTTGAATTATCAAAAAGAGAGATTTCATCTGTTTTTATAAAAAAAGTATCCGACGAATAATTGGTATTCATATCATAGCGAATTCTTAGATTAAATATATTTAAATTATTATTACATGCAATTTCTTTACTGATACCTATTGAAAAACCAGTATTAATAATATGAGCATCTTTCCATAAATTGTCATATTTGCTTGATGTAGTTAGTAATCCGTTCATATTCATAATCATGCTCCTTTTTCGAAAACCGTCTTTATAAATATGATCAATGTCTGTATTTAATTTAAAATTAAAACTTTTAAAATTAAATAAATAGTTGGCATAAAAGCCTGTAGTTAACGCATTAACATCAGAATAAGCTTGCATTATTCCAGTTAAAGGAGGAACAACTTCCGAAAATTGCGGTCTGAAGCTATTATCCATGTAATGATTAACATCCGCATGATAAATACCAAAAACAATTTTATCCTTTTCATTTTGTGAAAACAAATAATTTATATTATAAATATGAGTATTATCCTTTCTTTCATCCATTGGTAAAGCTGGAAATTTTACATCTTTTGCCTGACTATTTGTGTAATTTATTCTAATCGTTTGATTTTTACTTATTTTATAAGCTACTTTCAAATTTGAATAATACTTTATATATGAAGAATTAATTTCATCATTATTTCCATCCTTGTAATTACCATAATTTTTATAACCTCCTGAAACAATGAAATTAAAAGATTTATTTCCTCCATATATAGTTGCTGAATTACTAAATCCGTTAAAATTGCTTTCGTAACTTGTTTTAAATTTAGTTTTTACTGTCCATTTTTCAAATGATTGCGGTTGAAATGTTTTTATAATCAAAACAGCTCCAATAGCTGGGCCAAAATCCATCATTTCATTGCCTTGATATATTCCGATACTTTCTATTTCATCAGCATCAATATGAGCTGTAACAGAATCCATTCTGTTTGGACAGCCACCTTCCAATCTGATACCTTCATTAAGCATAATTAATAATTGATTGTTCCTAAATCCTCTAAAAACAGGGTCAATTGCTGTTCCTCCTCTTCTGATACATGAAATATTAGGTTGAATTTTTATAATTTCACCTAAATCAGTCATTATATTTGTTGATTTTTTTAAATCGATTTTTATATCATTGTATTGATATTCAATTTTTAATGAATTTATTTCAGTTTCAGGTAACATGATAATACTGTCTTTTTTTTGTGCATTTAATACATACACAC
>CAIZXK010000410.1 GCA_903936865.1 uncultured Bacteroidales bacterium
AGGCATATTGAAGAAACATTTGGGGCAAGCGAAGAAAGATGCCAGATGTTGTTTGATAAAGCACCCTTGGGTTATCAATCGCTCGATTTCGATGGTTTTTTTATTGAGGTTAATCAGCAGTGGCTCGATACATTGGGATATCAGCGTGAAGAGGTTATTGGTAAATGGTTTGGCGACTTCCTTACACCTGCTTATCAGGAAGGTTTTCGTCAGCGTTTTCCGATTTTTAAGTCTCAAGGACAAATTCATAGCGAATTTGAAATGCAGCATAAAAATGGTTCAATTCTGTTTATTGCCTTTGAAGGTAGAATAGGATATGATTTAAATGGCGAGTTTAAGCAAACACATTGTGTCTTGCAGGATATTACTGATCGTAAACGGATTGAGGAAGATTTGCGTAACAGTGAAGAAAATTTATCTATTACACTCAATTCTATAGGAGATGGAGTAATTTCTACCGATATAAATGGATTGATTGTAAAAATGAATCCTATTGCCGAAAAACTATGTGGTTGGACGTTGAAAGATGCTTTAGGTGAACCTTTAGCAGAAGTTTTTAAAATTATTAATTCTGAGAGTAGAGAAATTGTTGAGGATCCGGTTGAAAAAGTTATTAAAAGTGGTGAAATAGTTGGTCTAGCTAACCATACTGTTTTAATTTCGAAAAGCGGAAATGAATATCAGATAGCCGATAGTGCTGCTCCTATTAAAGACAAAAAGGGTGAAATTACAGGTGTTGTTTTGGTTTTTTCAGATGTAACAGAGAAATATATAGCCCAAAAAGTAATATATGAAAACGAAAAACGATATAGCAGTTTATTATCGAATCTTGAAGCCGGAATTGTGGTTCATGCTCCGGATACGGCTATAATAATGAATAATGTAAGAGCCTCTGAATTATTAGGTTTAACCGACGACCAAATGAGAGGTAAAACTGCTATTGACCCGGCATGGGATTTTATTAATGAAGATAATACCTCACTTAAACTAAATGAATATCCTGTTAATTGGATTAAAACTAACAAGGAAGCTATTAAAAATCAGATATTAGGAATTAAGCATCCCCAAAAAAGTGATGTAGTCTGGGTATCTGTAAATGGTTTTCCTTTTATAAATAATTCTGGAGAAATAACCGAAATTGTGATTAGCTTTATTGATATAACCGAACGCAAGCTGGCAGAGGAAGAACTGAAAAGCGTCAAAGCCAGTCTTGAGCTATGTCTGGAAGCAAGTCAGATCGGAATCTGGAGACATGACCTGATAGAAGATCCCGAGCATATAAAAGAGGTATCCGTCAGGGATTTGAAACATGATCAGATCTTTGGATATAATGAAAAGATTGCTTCATGGGGACAGGAAAAAATGCTTGAACATGTTATTGATGAAGATAGGGAAGCTACACGCAAGGCCTTCGATAATGTAATCGAAAAGGGCCGTCTGGATTTTGAATGCAGGATACTTTGGCCAGACAATACAATTCATTGGATCGCCTGTGGGGGGAAGGTTTATAAAGATAGTGCCGGGCAGCCAAATCAAATAAATGGAACGGTAATGGACATCACCGAGCGTAAGTTGGCCGAAGCAGAATTTCTTGAAAACAAGATTCAATTTCAGAACTTAGCTAACTCAGGACCTGCATTGATATGGAAATCGGGTATTGATAAACTCTGTAATTATTTTAATGAAAGATGGATGGCGTTTTCAGGCCGCACCCTCGAACAAGAACTCGGTAATGGCTGGACTGAAGGTGTTCATCCCGATGATTTCGATCTTTGTCTTGCAACTTATATAGCTGCTTTTGAAAAGCAAGAGCCTTTTGAAATGGAATATCGTTTGCTTCATTTTTCAGGTGAATACCGCTGGATCCTCGATTTGGGAACTCCAAATTACAACAGCAAGGGTGAATTTATAGGTTACATTGGAAATTGTTTTGATATAACTGATCGCAAACAAGCAGAAGAAAAAGTTGTAAAAATTGGTCAATATTTTCGGGCAATTATCGAAAAAGCCCCTGATGGTATTGCACTTATTGATGTTGAAGGCAATTTCAAATATATTAGTCCTGCAGCAAAAAAAATGTTTGGATATTTACAAACTGATCCGATTTCCGGAAATCCTGCCGAATTTACTCATCCTGATGATTTACAAATGGTTATAACGGAATTGACTAAGTTAATTGAAAATCCGGATTATGTGCCAACTCTCGAATATCGTTTTATTGACAAACAAGGCAACTGGCATTGGGTGGAAACCACATTAAGCAATTTGTTAGCTGATCCGAGTGTTGAATCTATTGTGTTGAATTTCAGAGATATTACGGAAAGAAAGTTATCCGATTCTATTTTTAAAGAGATTATTGAGAAAAATCCAATGTCAATTCAGATTTTGGATATGGAAGGTTATCCAATACAGGTTAATTCTGCTCATACCAAACTTTTTGGAGTAGAGCCTCCTTTTGATTATTCAGTATTAAAAGACCAACAGTTATTAAATCTCGGTTTTGGCGAATTCTTCGAACGTGTAAAAAAGGGAGAAGTTGTATATTTCCCAGATTCATATTACAATGCTCATGATGTTGATCCTTCATTTCCTGATTCTCCGGTTTGGGTTAAAGCATTGGGTTTTACTTTAAATGATAATAAAGGGAAACCCAATAAAATGGTTTTTATGCATGAAAACATTACTGAACGCAAAAATGCAGAAGCTTTGTTGAATGATATTATTGAAAACAATCCAATGTCTATTCAAATTGTTGATAAAGAAGGTCATACTTTGCTTGGAAATCCAGCTTTTTTAAAGCTGTTTGGCGCAATTCCACCTCCTGAATATTCAATTTTTGAAGATTTGAAATGGAAAAACCCTGAAATGGAAAATATAATATCAAGGGTGAAGAATGGAGAAATAGTACAGCTTCCTGATATCTACTTTAATGCACATGATACAGTTGTTGATGCACCAGATATTCCACTCTGGATTCGTGCATTGATATTCCCTTTAAAAAACAGTAGTGGAAAACCCGAACGTTTTGTTTTTATGCACGAAAATATTACTAAAAGCAAGATTGCTGAACAAGAATTAATTAAAGCCAAAGAAAAAGCTCAGGAAAGCGATCGTCTCAAATCAGCCTTTCTCGCAAATATGAGCCATGAAATCCGTACACCAATGAATGGCATTTTAGGCTTTGCCGATTTGCTGAATGATCCTGAATTAAGCGGTGAACAACAACATCAATACATAAAAATTATTGAAAAAAGTGGTGCACGTATGCTTAATATTATCAATGATATTATTGATATTTCCAAAATAGAAGCTGGTTTGATGAATTTAGATATTAAAGAAACTAATATCAACGAACAAATCGAATACATCTTTACTTTTTTCAAACCGGAAGTTGAGGCTAAAGGTATGCAATTAACTTTTAAAACCAAACTGCCTAAAAATAAAGCTTTAATAACAACGGACAGAGAAAAGTTGTATGCCATACTTACCAATTTGGTGAAAAATGCTATAAAATACAGCAAAGAAGGAAATATTGAATTGGGCTATAATCTCCTCAAAACAGATGTTGCTCAGTCAGAATTGGAATTTTATGTAAAAGATAGTGGAATTGGAATACCAAAAGACCGGCAACAAGCTATTTTTGAACGTTTTGTACAAGCTGATATTGAAGACGAAATGGCTAGACAGGGTGCCGGATTGGGATTAACCATCACAAAATCATATGTAGAAATGCTGGGTGGTAAAATTTGGGTTGAAAGTGAAGAGGGCATTGGAAGTTGTTTTTATTTTACATTGCCTTATATTGCATATAATGAAGAAATTACAAAAGTTTCTGATGATTTATTTGACAGCAGTAATTCTACTAAAAATCTGAAAATATTAATTGCTGAAGATGATGAAACCTCAGAAACACTATTATCTATTTTGCTTGTTACTTTTAGTAAAGATATACTTAAAGTAAAAAATGGAATTGATGCAATTGAAATATGCCGTCAAAATCCAGATATTGATCTGATAATGATGGATATTAGAATGCCGTTGCTTGGTGGTTATGAAGCCACCAAACAAATAAGGGAATTTAATAAAGATGTGAAAATTATTGCTCAGACTGCATATGGACTTTCAGGTGATAGGGAAAAAGCTTTGGAAGCCGGATGTAATGATTATATTTCAAAACCGATTAAGAAAAATCAATTGAAGGATATGATAGATAAGTATTTTAAAAAGTAAAAACTATGAATAAAGATATTTTCAAACAAATAATTAGCGATGCACCTTTTGGCTTTGCATATCATGAAATTTTATTGAATGATAATGGTCAAGCTATTGACTATGTATTTCTTGATGTAAATCCTGCATTTGAAAAATTAACAGGATTAAGAGCTGAAAATATAATAAATAAAAAAGTTACGGATGTAATACCTGATATTGTTAGTGATAAATTCAACTGGATTTCCTTTTATGGAGAAGTAGCGATAAATGGAGGGAATAAAGAATTTGAACAGTTTTCGGAGCCCCTGAATCGTTGGTATAATGTTCAGGTAAACTCTACAAAAAAATATTATTTTACAACTTTCTTTACGGATATTACTGATAAAAA
>CAIZXK010000411.1 GCA_903936865.1 uncultured Bacteroidales bacterium
ACCGCTAACACGGGTTTGGCAAAAGTGGCGGTTCAGTGCTCCGCTGACACATTTACGGTTAATCAAAGTTTGGTTCTCCGCATCAACATTAGTAGTGTAAATCGCCACCTTCGCCAAGCCCGAAACCGTTAGCGGTAATTTAATAACAATTAAAAATAATTAACATAATGTCAGATTGGCCAATAGCATCAGAAGAAGATAGAGGAGGAAGAATTGGAGTGCATATTGTTGGCACCAAAGTTCATAAAGTCCTCAAATGGGTATTTCGAGAAACATCCTCAACAGACCTTGGAATAGATGGGGAAATTGAAGTTAGAAATGAAGACATGACAAGTCATGGTAGAATAATTTCAGCTCAAATTAAATGTGGCTCTAGCTTTTTAAAAGAAGTTAGTGACTATGGTTTTGTGTATCGAGGTTCAATGAAACATTTGAGATATTGGTTGGAACATACTTCTCCTGTCATTGTCATTTTGTGTGATCCCGATGATGAAAAATGTTGGTGGGTAACAATTGACCTACAAAAAATTAATATTCATGAAAAAGGATGGAGTATTGAAGTTCCTTTTAAGAACGAATTAGACTCTTCTGCAACAAGCACCTTAATAAAAATAGCTAATCGTTTACAGAAAAAGGATTTAGTTGAGCTTTTACTGAGAGATTGGCTGGGGTGGAGTTTTGAACATAAACTTAGACTTGCTTCAATCTTTGCATCTCCAAGTGACTATCATTGGTTTTCTCATCTTGGTTCGGTAGACAATGAATACTTTATGATTGATTATATTTTAGCTGATGTTAAGGGCTTCTCAGAAAAAACAGTTCAAGATATGTTGCACTATGCTGAATACAACCACAAGCAATATGGATATGTGAATTTCTTATTGGCATTTATATCAGAATCTCCTATAATTCTACAAAACATTCCAGAACCTCAAAATATTCTAGGCGTAAAAGTTCATTATGTGCCACTATTGCTAGAGTTATATGAAGAACCTAAGTTAATTGAGATTGGGTTGGATGGTAAACGAATTGCATTTTACGAAAATGGAAACCTTCTGAATGATTGGGCAGGTGAAGTTAAAAGTAACAGAAAGATAAAATGAGAACTACCGCTAATCGTGTAGACTGCCCTGCCAGTAATTAGCTGATATTAATCAACGGTTAAATGGTTTGGTATTAAAATAAAAATCTTAATGCAAAAATACCTCCATAAATTTTAATATGACAAGGTCAAGCCCTTCGGGTGCATTCATTTTTTTTTATTATCGTATCTGGTTTCTGTTAGGGTTTATGTTTCCATATTTCTATCTATTAATTTCTCAACGTAATTGTTACAATAAAATAAAATGACCTGCAACCTTGCATATTAAAATTTATTCCGCTGGTTGTTGCATAAGATTTATATTTCCCTTCCTATATCCTTATAGGAGCATGGCATCCAGCGTATAGGATGGTGGTATAGTGCAAATGCCAACAAGTAAAATGAAGTCTTAGGATTTTTAGTGAGGGGTCGGGGGCTGCCCGTTTAAGGTCAGTCCTTTGGTTGTGGCGGTTTTGGTGCTGCTATCAAACTACTTTTCAAGCCAGCTAAAATAATAAATAAGAATAGATTTAGTTTAGATAGAAGTTGAAAAGCATTGAATTTCAGAATCTCATATATTAAATTTCATTTTTTTTAAAATTTCTGGATATTGAATAAAATAAATTTATAATTTTACAAATTGTATTTTTCTAAATATTCAA
>CAIZXK010000412.1 GCA_903936865.1 uncultured Bacteroidales bacterium
AAAAACCACCGTATATCAACAAAAAAAGGATTCATTTAAAAATAATTTGTAACAGCTACAGATTTATTAATATCCCTTACATCCGCAAATTATATTTTATTAGCCACGAATTACACGAATTTTATAAAAATGAAATTACAATAAAATTCCGCAAAGCACTTATTATAAAATACTAATAATAAAAACCTGCGAATTAAAAGAATTATTATTTATTTTATTCTGCTTTTTGTATATATTTGCAACTTTATTTACTTTTAAATGTTAATACAAATTTAAAATAGTATAATATATGGGAAATAGTCGCACAAAAGCAATCGAAATTGCTACAAACAGAAACGGAAATTCAGTTTTGTTGCCTTCTTTTGGTACAATATCTGCTATATTTGGAGAAATGACCTTCAACAAAGAGAGTATGCAGCAATATTTAAGCCACGAAGCGTATAAAAAGGTATTAACTGCCATTGAAAATGCAGAGAAAATAGATAGAAAGAGTGCAGATGAAATTGCATCGGCAATGAAACTATGGGCAATTTCAAAGGGAGCAACCCATTATACACATTGGTTCCAACCTTTAACAGGTAGTTCTGCCGAAAAGCACGATTCCTTTTTTACCCTGGATGACAACGGAAAAGCAGTGGAATTTTTCGATGGTAGCAGCCTTATTCAACAGGAACCGGATGCGTCGAGTTTTCCAAGCGGTGGAATTCGCAATACTTTCGAAGCCAGAGGTTATACTGCCTGGGATCCAACCTCGCCTGCCTTTATCATCGAAAAAACACTTTGTATTCCTACCATTTTTGTTTCATATACCGGTGAAGCTCTTGATTATAAAGCTCCCTTGCTAAAGGCACTTCATTTTCTGGATAAATCGGCAACCGAAGTTGCTCAGCTTTTTAATGCAGATGTAAAAAGGGTAAAGGCTACTTTGGGTATCGAACAGGAATATTTCCTGATTGATGAGGCATTGTATAACGCCCGTCCGGATATTGCACTTACCGGTCGCACATTGTTCGGTCACGCTTCCGCCAAGGATCAGCAATTGGAAGATAACTACTTCGGAAGTATTCCTGAGAGAGTGGTTAATTTTATGAAAGATGTTGAATACCAGGCTTACTTATTGGGAATTCCATTACGAACCCGCCATAATGAGGTTGCACCCAATCAGTTTGAATGTGCTCCCTTATTTGAGGAAATTAACCTAGCTATCGATCATAATGTATTGCTTATGGACATTATGGGCAAAATAGCACGCAGGCATCATTTCAGGGTATTATTGCACGAAAAGCCGTATTCAGGCATCAATGGTTCGGGCAAACATAATAACTTTTCGTTAATGACCGACAAGGGCGACAATTTACTATCACCCGGCAAAACACCCGAGTCCAACCTTAAGTTTCTTACTTTCTTTCTCAATATAATAGAAGCGGTTAATAATCAGAACGATTTGCTGCGAGCTTCCATAGCATCGGCAAGCAACGATTTGCGATTGGGTGGCAATGAAGCACCGCCTGCCATCATGTCGGTATTTATTGGCGAACAATTAACTTCCATATTAAATGCAATAGAAAAAAGCAAGGAACCAATAGTAGGAAGCAAGAAAAGCAAGAGAAGGCCAAGCCTTGACATATCACATATTCCTGAAATATTACTGGATAATACCGATAGAAACCGTACTTCACCTTTTGCCTTTACCGGAAACAAATTTGAATTCAGGGCAGTGGGATCTTCTGCAAATTCTGCTGCACCCATGATTGCTCTGTTAACAATGGTTGGCAATCAGTTGATTAATTTCAGGAATGATGTTGCCAAATTGATTTCCCGTAAGCTAACCAAGGAAGAATCCATTTCAAGAGTACTTAAAAAATACATTACCAATACTCAAAAAGTAAGATTTGATGGAAATAATTACAGCAGTGAATGGATAACTGAAGCTAAAGCAAGAGGATTGTCAAATATTTCATCCACACCCGAAGCACTGAAAACATTTATACATAAGGATGTTGTGGAAATGTATGAGAAAGCCAATGTATTATCGCACCGCGAACTGGAAGCTCGAATGGATATTAAACTGGAAAATTATGCCAAAAAAATTCAGATAGAATCAAGAACAATAGGTGATTTGGCAATAAATCATATTTTGCCTGTTGCTATTCGTTATCAGAATATATTGATTGAAAATGTAAAGGGATTACAAAGCATTATGCAGGAAGAAATGTGGGGAGAACATGCAAAAATCCAGATTCAGAATATTAAGGAGATTTCCGAACATATTACACAGATTAAATTATTGATAAATGAAATGGTTGAAGCCCGTAAGTTTACCAATCGCAAGGAAAGTGTTCAGGAAAAGGCAAGATTATATCGCAGTATGGTATTGCCGTTCTTCGATCAGATAAGGTCTCATATCGATAGTCTGGAACTGATGGTGGATGATGAACTCTGGCCATTGCCCAAATACAGGGAATTGCTGTTTATCAATTAATACTATTCTTTTTGCATCATCTCATTATGGTTTTGGGAGCAATAGGGAAGAACTACAATCTATTTTATTCCCTAAAATCCGCAAGGATTTTTATTAGTGTTTTATTATTAGCTATTTACAATACCGTATCATTATATTAATTTATTTAAAAATTAGTGTAATTAGTGCAATTAGTGGCGAATATAATAAAGAGTGTGGGTATAAGGTATTCCAGAAACAAAACTTTCCAAAACAAAAAAGCCTGACAGAATTTAATTTGCTGTCAGGCTTTTTTTACATTACGGAACTTCTAAAAATTGCTTTTTCTTCGTTGAACTTCAATTTTTAAATTCCTTACTTCGACTTCGCTCAGTACATAGCATTTACATTAGTAAACTGCGGTTTTAAAAATCTTGTTCGCCTCAAAAAATCTAATTTTTAGAACCCCTTATTAGTTTATTATTTTTTTGCCTTTTCAGGTTCCAGTACTACTCTCACATAATGGCCTTTTGTAAAACATTTTTGAGAAATCAGTTTTAAATCTTCAATGGTTATGGCTTTAAGTTGTTCTTCAAAAGTAAGCATTTTGTTAATGTCCTCTTCATTTTTATATGCAGATTCCAATTTACTTAACCAATAATCATTTTTCTTCATATTGGTTTCTCTTTCTCTGATAACTGTTTCTTTTGCCTTTTCCAGATCAATAGATGAAGGTCCTTTTTTAGACAAATCCTTCATGATTCCAAATACTGCTTTTGTAAGTTTGTTTGCCATTTTTGGAGAACATCCAAACATTACCATAACATTATACTCTGGTTTTGGCAGTTTTTCCATATTTATCATCGCCTGAGGACTATAAACGCCACTCATTTTTTCGCGGATAACCTCAACCAATTTAATATCAATAATTTCCTGTAACAATGCGATTGATAATTTATTTCTGTCATTCCACTCAATACTTCCCGACATTATCATTCCGACCATTCCTTGCTTTTCGCTTCCCTTTTGGAATTTTATGTCATTTATGCCTTTTGCAAATTCAGGACTTACATCTTTCCAAGTTTCTTTTCTGTTTGTAACAGGCAAACTACCAATATATTTCTCAATCATTGGTGTTATTGAATCCACATCAAAATTTCCAACAAAGAAGAATTTAAAATCACTGGCATCAGCAAACCGATCCTGATATATCTGGAATGACTTATTCAGGCTTATTTTGCTGAGTTGTTCCTCGCTAGGAGCAATAATGACTCTTGGAGAATTCTGATATGCAATTTTGTAAGTGGTATCATAAAATGCAAACTGAGGATTGGCTTTTATAAACTTCAGCTGTGATTTCATTTGTCCGATAAAAGTATTAAAAGCGGTGGTATCTTTTCTGGGAGATTTGAAATACAAATAGGTAAGCTGCAAAAGTGTTTCGAAATCCTTTGGAGTGGAACTGCCGTTAAATCCCTCGGTAATATCAGAAATATAAGGACTTATTTGTACAACTTTCCCTTTTAGCTTTTTCTCCAGCTGCACATTGTCAAAATTAGCAATACCACTTTGATCGACTATGGTACTTGAAAAATTGGCTGATAAAAAATCCTGATCAGGATACAAGGAATGACCACCCGGACTGTAAGCAGAAACCAGAATTTCATCATTCTTAAACTCAGTTGGTTTCAAAATCACTTTTATTCCATTAGCCAGTGTTAACTCTGTAAAACCAACTCCTTTATTTTCATTTTTAGCAATTACTTTCGAACCTTTAAGTTCTTCATCCAAAAGAGCTTCCGTTTTAAAATTATCAACGTAAGGTTCTAATTGCTTGGTTTTCGAATTCTTAATTACAGCAAGAATTTCCTCTTTGGAAGGAACTTTTATACCTTCTTTTTCGGGAGCCATTACTACCAAAGCCATATTTTCATCTGTAATCCATTTTTTAGCTAATGCATTGATTTCCTCAACCGTAATTTCGGGTAGTAATTTTTTTGTATATTTCAATTCATTTTTAACACCGGGAATAGGTTCCTGTGAAAGAAAATGATCAGCATATTCGGAGCAGAAATTTGCAGATTCTGTTTTATCTGCTTCTTTTGCAGATTTTTCCATATTACTAAGGATTTCTTCTTTTTGTCTTTCCAGTTCTGAAGCCAGAAATCCGAATTTTTTAACTCTTTCGTTTTCCAACAAAACTACTTCCAGCGATTTATCTATCTGATTTTCTTTAGACATAGCATAAGAAGTATAAGCATCACCGGTTCTAGCCAGAAATCTTCCGTATGAAGTTGAAGCACCAATAAATGGAGCATCGGTCTTTAATGAAATTTCCGACAACCTGGAATTCAGCATTCCATTATAAAGTTGTTCCATGAGGTAATCCTTATAATCACCAACGGTTTTTTTGATGGTGTGAGGATGTTTGTAGAATAACATTACTACATTGTTAGTTGCTTCCTTATCTGTTGTAATTGCTATCAACGGTTCTTTATTTCCCGGCAAATCAGAAACAACTCTTGTTTTTTCATTTTCAGGATTTTTTATTCCACCAAAATGCTGTTTTATTTTAGCTTCGGCTGCATCTAAATCTACATCACCAACAACAATTACAGCTTGTAAATTAGGGCGATACCAGTCGCGATAAAATTCCCTGATTGTTTCGTGTTTAAAATTCTTTATAATATCTATTTTCCCAATAGGAAGACGATCCGCATATTTTGAATCTTTGAATATTACAGGAAAATACTTTTTACTCATTCTATCATTAGCACCCAAACCTAAACGCCATTCTTCTGTAATTACACCTCTTTCCTTATCAATTTCCTTGCTATCCAATGACACATTATGAGCCCAGTCTTCAATAACCTGATACCCTTTTTCGAGTAATCCTTCTTTATCTGTAGGAATCTGAAGCATATACACTGTTTCATCAAAACCGGTATAAGCATTGATATCGGCACCAAATTTTACACCAATGGTTTGAAGAAAATTTACCAATTCGTTCTTAGGGAAATTTGCAGTTCCATTAAAGCACATGTGCTCGGTAAAATGTGCCAGTCCTTGTTGTGCATCTGTTTCCATCAACGAACCTGCATTGATTACCAAACGTAATTCGACACGTTTTTCGGGCTTTTTGTTCTGGCGAATGTAATAAACCATGCCATTTTCAAGTTTGCCGATTCTCACTTTCGGATCAACTGGAAGTAAGGTGGTTAAATCGGTTTTAGTGTTTTGCCCAATAGCAATGCCAAGGCTAAACATAAACAGTAACAGACTAAAAAATTTAATTTTCATTTTTGTAATTATTTTATTAATAAAAAGTGTTATTTAAAATTCAATTTCCAGATTTAGCTCATCTTTCAGCTTTTGTAAATCCGGATTTTTTTCAACCATTTTCTTAAACTTTTCTTTATCAGTATAAGCCATATCATTAACAATTTCATTTATACAAACTTCTGTTTCAATTTGTAAAAAAGGAATACCGGTTTTAATTCTTATAAAATCAAGTATTTCCTGTTTTCTTGATTTCAGATGATCTTCCTGTAGTTTATTATCCAGTTTTAAATCAATATTTTTACCGTTTAGTACTGCTTTATTCCGGCTAAGTGTTACATATAAACTTGGAGAATTTTCCTTTATAATCAACAGACATTCTGCCCATAAATCATCAAATTTAGCCTGGGACATTGCATATTTTTCATCAGATTCCGATACCGCTGAGGGTTCTTCTACCAATGATTCTACCAGCGGTTTTTTATTATTTTCGGTAATTGATTTTATGGAAAGGGATCCAAATTGCATACCCGACATATTTGCAGACGATACCTTTTGTGGTTGATTCTTATTTACCGGTTGTGTATTTGTTTCTGCCTTATTACCAGCAGGTTTTATGGTTTCTATTACAGGTTTTGGTGTTTGTTTTGGTAAGATGATAGGCTGTGATTTTGTACTTTCAACCTGGTTTTGACCATTTAAGATAGAACACAATTGCATAAGCATAATTTCAATACTCAGCCTTTTATTGTTGCTTATCTTGTAATTCAAATCAGATTGATTGATAATATCCAACGATTTAAGTAAAAATGGAACAGGACATCCTGCAGATTGATCCTTGTATCTTTCCTTGAGATTTTCGCCTATTTCGAGCAAATTAACGGTAGCAACATCTTTGCAAACCAAAATATTGCGTAAATGCTCGCCAAGTCCAATTATAAAATGCTGTCCATCAAACCCTTTTTCAATTACATCATTCAATAAAAGCAAAGAGCCCGATATATCGTTTTGAAGCAAAAAGTCGGTTATTTTAAAATAATAATCATAGTCGAGCACATTCAGGTTTTCAATTACAGCCTGATATGTAAGATGTTGCCCTGCAAAACTAACCAACTGGTCGAAAATGGAAAGTGCATCGCGTAAAGCACCATCCGCTTTTTGAGCTACGATATGGAGTGCGTCTTTATCGGCTTCAATATTTTCTTTATCGGCAACGTAAGCCAGGTGATGTGCAATGTCTTCTATTTTAATACGTTTAAAATCAAATATCTGACAACGCGATAAAATAGTAGGGATTATCTTATGCTTTTCGGTAGTTGCCAGAATAAACTTGGCATAAGCGGGTGGCTCTTCCAGTGTTTTTAGAAATGCATTGAAAGCTGATGCCGACAACATGTGAACCTCATCAATTATATAAACCTTATATTTACCATCCTGTGGTGGAATACGAACCTGATCAACCAAGCTGCGAATATCATCTACCGAATTATTTGAAGCAGCATCCAGTTCATAAATATTAAAAGAAGATGAATTATTAAACGACAGGCAGGAAGGACATTTATCGCAAGCTTCGTAATTTTCTGTAACATTCGTACAATTAATAGTTTTGGCCAGAATACGTGCACAGGTAGTTTTTCCAACACCTCTGGGACCACAAAATAAAAATGCCTGTGCGATGTGATCGTTTTTAATGGCATTTTTAAGGGTATTTGTAATAGAAGCTTGTCCTACAACAGTTGCGAAGGTATTAGGTCTGTATTTTCGTGCCGAAACTATATAATTCTCCATTTGCTTTGTTTTTTAATAATCTTCAAAATTATGAAAAATTAACGAGTGAAAGTCTATCTTAAATGAATTATTTAGTGTTTTTTAAGAGTTTCCTGAAATATACAAGTATTTATATTAGTGTTTTATTATTAGCTGTTTGCAGGATTTTATCTGCATTTAATCTTTTTATTAAATTCGTGTAATTTACCTATTTCGTGGCAACTGTAATAAAAACCTGCGTAATCAGGATGCAATATTAAATTCAATAGGAATGTATTACAATTTTTTTTGTTGAAACGCTTATAAATCCTTTTGAAAATAAGAATTCTAAAGACGAAATAGTATTTTTACGAAAATCTTTTATAAATATGGTTTTATCCCGCATAAAAAAGGATTTGTCATATTTTGTTGCACTTTCCCTTATAAATTAATACTTTTGAAACTTTATTTGCTAATTTATTGAAAACAATGAAAAAGACATCAAAAAAAATAATACAGAGCATTTTATTCCAACATCTTATATTTTGGGGGTTTTTTATTTTCAGCTTCTTTTTATTGATTTTCGGGTTGGAAGGATTTTCTTTCCGTAATTTTACGTTTATCAGGAATCTAAGTTCTTTTATTACCATATTTTATATTGCAATTGCAGTATATATTAATCTGTTGATTTTGATTCCTTATTTTCTGAAACGAAAAAAATACATCAGCTTTGTATTGTTTCAGCTTTTAAACATTGTTTTTATAATTGCACTCAATCTTTTTTCATCATTACTTATTGAAAAAGCGAGTATTGAACAAATAAATATTTTAAATGAGTTTATTTATGAAGCCATATTAATCAGTCTTTTCATAAGCATTACCACTTTTTTGAAATTATTACGTGATTGGATTAATTATCAGGATGATTCAATAAATTTTAAGGAAACCCAACGTCAAAAACTTGAAGCAGAACTTAAATTATTAAGAGGACAGATTAATCCTCATTTCTTGTTCAATACGCTTAATAATTTATATGCCCTGTCGTTGGATAAATCAGACAAAACACCCGATTTGATTTTGCGATTGGCTGATCTGATGCGTTATATGCTTTACGAATGCAGAGATAGTTATGTGTTGATAGATAAAGAAATACATTTTTTGAAGAATTACCTGGAGCTTGAAAAAATAAGAATTGGTGAAACGGCAAATGTGGAGCTGAAAGTGATGGGAAGTACCGGATTGCAGCAAATAGCACCCTTATTGTTTATTCCTTTTATAGAAAATGCTTTTAAACACGGAACCAATCGACAGGCAAATCATTCATTTATAAAAATTTTATTTGATCTGGAAAAACAGGGAGCTATCAGATTTGTAATTGAAAACACAAAAGAAGAAAAAGAAACCTTTGTAGATAAAAAATATTCAGGGATTGGTATCGAAAACGTAAAAAAAAGATTAACTTTGCTTTATCCTGAAAAACACAGTTTGAAAATTACGGATAATAAAAATATTTTTAAAGTTGAATTAATCTTAGAGCCATGAACCAAAAAATCAGATGCTTAATCATAGATGACGAGCCTTTAGCACAGAGAGTTATTGAAAAATATTCAGAAGACATTCCTACGATAGAGATTCTATGCAAGTGCAATAATGCATTTGAAGCCATGCAAGCCTTAAATGAAAAAGAGGTAGATCTTATCTTTTTGGATATTAATATGCCTAAGCTAAGTGGTATAAATTTTCTGAAAACCTTAAAAAGACCACCTCTAACCATCATTACAACAGCCTATTCTGAATATGCACTCGAAGGTTATGAATTAGATGT
>CAIZXK010000413.1 GCA_903936865.1 uncultured Bacteroidales bacterium
TGGTTGCAAAAGATTTCAATAGGGTAATGCTCTTTTTTAAAGCTTATGCAATCTATAAATCTCCTCAATTAGAAATAAAAGGGAATCAATTTTGGTTTTTTGAATACTTGAATAAGTATATGAAAAAAATTGAATCAGCAAATGCATGGTTATCATATCAGCCTACTAGTTTTTATCTCACAAATAATACTCTTGATAACTATATTAAATTTATTTATGAAGTTGATATTATTATTACTCCATATGATGAGTATATGAAAGAAATTTATAAGACTATACGAAGAAATCAACCTACTGGTGATTTCTGTCTTCTTGGTGTTGATTCATTCGTTGGTGTAACAATGAATAATTTACTTGCTAAATCATTTTTTAATTTTAATCTAGATTATAAAAATGAAATAACACCACTACTAAATGAAATTGATGAAGAACTTTATTGTCATATTGAACAGCAAGTTTGGCAGATTTGTCTTTATAAAGAATATCAAGATGAAATTCAAGCAATTTTAGCAACAGGGATATATAGAAGCATGGATAATGATCATTTTAAAGGAATCATAACTGTTTCGGAAAAATTTGAAAGCGTATTTCATAATTATATAAATGAACTGGAATCAGACCTGAAAAATTGGTCACAATTTGAATACTATTTATCCAAATTAGAAATATAATTAGAAAAGCATTAAAAAGAATATTCAAATAAAAAACAATCAATATGTTAACAATTTACAATTCATTTCATTTAGTTACCTGCAATGATGGTGTCTTGCTCGTTTCTACTAAAAAAATTGATGATCCATTTGTAATTGTCCTCAATGACAATTTAGGTTTCTTTATTATTCATGGTGGAAAGACAAATTATGACATTCGGTTTCAGGTGAAAGACTACTCAAATCTGGATTTGACAAATATGATTACCTATCATGTAGAAATTGCAGATAGTTCTCACTGGGCCTTAGCGATACCGTATAAAGGCTTACAGATAGTACCTGAATCTTTATATGCATTTTCTTCAATCAGTATTCAAAAGAAATTCAGTGTTGCTGATTTTCCAGCATCATTTAGCTCTTATGGTAGTTTAGCTGTTATTACAGGTTTCCCTGAATAAATTTTTAAATATATTTATACCATGAATAAATTTTTTAATGAATATGCAATGACCCTTTTAGAGTTGGTGTCATTAAGAACTGAGGATAAAGACAAATTCTATACTAAATTATATGAAGCTATTACTGTAATTTTTAAAGAAAGAATATTAAAAAGCAAGGAGGAATTTGATTATACTAAATCAATATTATTATTAATCTCATATTTTCAGGAAAAAGAAGAGTTTGAGAAATGTACTGAACTTCAAAAACTTTACAATGAATTAATTCCATACAAACAGATATTGTAATTGTTTTAATTTATTATTTAATAATCAATTAATTGTTTAAAACCTTAATTTATAAAAAATGGATTGGAAAGAAGATTTGGGTGGCTTTTTAGCAAGTAAACACATTCTAAGATTGGAATATCTTAGTGAGCAACTAAAGGTAATTGCTGATGAATGGAAATCATTTGTGTCAAAGTTTGATGGCATTTATATTAATTATGATATTGTTAGAAATACAGAAAATATACGTTCCGCACCTGGTATAAAATTCTCTTACAACATTCATAACAGATATTATCATAACAATAAACCATTTATTATTGAGCTTAATTATTTTGAATCAGAATCATCTTCAATTGCATTGTCTATTAAGTATTCAACTGGATACAATTTTAATAGATTTTTATTGGAAGGTATATTAGATTATTATTTTGAAGAAAATATATATGAAGAAGAGGAAATATTTGAACCTGCTTATATGCTCCAAACTTTGAATAATATACTTAAA
>CAIZXK010000414.1 GCA_903936865.1 uncultured Bacteroidales bacterium
TTGTGTATGATGCTGTTTATATCAGCAAACAAGGGATGAAAAGTGTTGGCTTTAAAGATTTTTTTGTTGCCTTTGGTTGTTGCATTAAGCAAACCCGCCTCTTCAAATTTATTGAGTTCGAAACGAATGGCATTGGTTGATTCGCAGAAATCTGATTCCAGTCCACGCAAGTAAGATTCCGACTCGGAGTTCAGGAAGAACTTAAGTAAGAGCTTGATACGTGTTTTAGAAGTAATTAATGCCTCAATCATTCGTTAAATTTTGATAAATTCGAGTAGCAAAAATACTCACTATTTTGAATCTGTACAAAAATAAATTGTTAATTTTTTAAGCAAAAAAGATATTTAAATGAATAGCAATGCTTTACGATTTGCCTTTTTTCACCGAAAGTTCGTTGTACATTAAAGTAGCCAATTTTTTCTCGAAAAGACGTTAAGGTTTTATGATACATATCATTACACAGATACTCTGACAGGCTCATTACCAGTGTTGGCTATTGGCTCCCTTCGACTCAGCTCAGGGCAAGTTCTACTCCGCTCAGTACGAGTGTTGGCACAGTATTTTTAGTTGTAACTTTCTGATTTCACTAACCAATTCCCTTCTCTTTTCCCACCAATGCGTTCAATGATATTCATATCTCTTAAGCTTCTGATATTTCTTTCGATAGTTCGCTTCGTAACTGAAAGCTTATTACTTATTTCAATAGCTGTAATTGAAGGTTTATATTTCAGTAAGCCAATAATTTCTATTTGCAAAGGGTTTAATTCTTTACCGACATCTTTACCGACATCTTTACCGACATCTTTAAACAATTCCAGTTTAAAAATTCCATTATCTTGCTGATAAACAGGTTTTGGCATATTATTGGCAATACAATGTTTTATTATTTTCAAAGTACCACTTCCCCAAATTTCTACATATCCTGATTTATAAAAAATATCAGCAATTAATGGATTTTTGGGTATTGATAGATGTTCTTTATACAAATCTTCAATTCCTAATTCAGAGGGAAGATTACCTTCATTCAGCAAAACCAAGGCATTAGGATATAACCGGATTTGCCCATTGGAAGTTGTGTTATAATCTCTATGAATCAACATATTAAATATTGCTTCTCTTAATGCTTCTATCGGATATTCAAGTAATTCTATCCTGTTGAGCCCTTCAAATTTAAAAGTAGAAATTAAATATTTTGTTTTTAATACTTCAAGTATTTGTTCAGCCTGTTGAAGAAGGTTTCCTCTGATAATATCACTACTGATAATATCGGATTCATTTATAAACTTACCAATTTTTACTATTGCTTGAGGATAATATTTTTGAGGGTTTTTACCAAAAATCAGTAAAGCAGCTCTGTAAAAAGCTTTCTTTGTTTTTAAATTAAGTTTTTCAAAAAACAAATCAAGATTTTCATCAAATTGTAAACCTGGAATTCTGTCTTTGGCTAAAATTTTGAATTTCTGAATTGTTTCTATATCAAAATCTTCTTTTTTTATCCTTTCTTCAGGCATCATATCCCAACTTAAACCATTCTTTCCAAGAAGAAAATCAGCTAATTCTTTCCCTTGTAAAAGAATGCTTACAGACCCTGAACGTACATAATATCTTCCCTGAAATGAAACGGGAATCGAAGCCGGATTAATTTTAACAGACAACACATTGGACTCATTATAATTATTATCCAATTCTACATTTGCAATAATTCCAAGTTGACTTTGAATCTTATTTGGCAAATCTTCCAAAAGTTTTTTTACATTACCTAATTTGAAAATTGACCCGTCATCATTTAATCCTAATTTTAAGATACCCCCCGATGTATTTGCAAAAGCACATAAAACCCTGAGAAAATCATCTTTCCATTCCCGTTTAAACTCAAGATTATGAGATTCAATCATTACTAATAATTAAATGAAAAAGATTTACGAAAAGCATTCTTAATTTATTTCCTTACTTCAAGTTTTCCCAATACCATTTTACAGCTTCTTTTAATCCCTGTTGCAGATTATGTGAAGGTTTGTAACCCAATAAGGTTTCTGCTTTTTCGATACTTGCTAATGAATGAGAGAGGGATGTTGCTATAGCTGTTAGCTCCCTTCGACTCCGCTCAGGTCAAGTTCGACTTCGCTCAGTATTAGTGACACAGATTGAACGGATTAAAACTGATTTTTATTTTAGCCCGCGAATGACGCTAATTTTCGCTAATACTTTTTTGTCATCGAATGAAACGTTTTATTTCTTTGTCATCGAATGAAA
>CAIZXK010000415.1 GCA_903936865.1 uncultured Bacteroidales bacterium
GCTTGATGCTTGCATCAAGCTTCCACACATCCCCATCATATGTACCACTATTAATATTAGTAATATAATTATCCCTATAGGGATTGTAATATATTTAAATATGTTAAGTGCGTGATAGCAACCCAACAGAGTTGTGTTGCGAAATGATTTCTTTCAGAAATAATTTCCATACTATAATTAATTTCTAATAAATACTGAATAATATACACTAATAAATCCAGTGAAAATATATTTTATATAAAAAGTGATATTTATTTAATCCTACGATTTTTTTCTATATATATTAATAACAAGGGGCAGTTTCTCTGAAAAAGTATATATAAAGGTAGTGATTTTTGCCCCCTAAATACAGATAATAATTTAATAATAATAACAAAGACTAATGAATTATGAAAACAATAACTAGTGACTACGAATACGTAACTGATGACCCTACATTTGAAACAGTACCTTATGGATACATAAATAAAACAGTATGTGGTTGTGGATTAACAAGTTTAGCAATTGAAAAAGGTAATAATACAATAATAGCAGTACCAACAATTTACTTAACTATAAATAAAGCAAATCAGTATCCAAGTACCAGATACAATGGAACAGTGCTACCTGTATGGAGTGATACTTCTGATAGTACTATAGAAGAATATGTAAGATTTAACTATCCTTTTAAAATCATGGTAACATATGATAGTTTACCTAGAGTTGAATACTTGCTTTTTAAATCCAGATTAATTATTGATGAAAGCAATGAATTGCTTTCGAAAACTAAGATGAAACCAGAAGTAATAAACAACGTTTTTAAAATTGCTGAACGATATAAGTATACAGTATCATTCATCAGTGCTACGCCTACACCTTTAAAATATATGCCAAAATGGATTAGTGATATAGAACAAGTGACAATAAAATTTACACATACTTATAAAGTTGTCCCAATTCTTTTCAGTAGAACATATCCTTTCAAAGCATTAAAAGATGAGTTTATAATACCGCTTAAAGATAATGATACAATAACTGTTGCAGGTAAGACATTTGGCAAAGTATTAGTATTTTTAAACACTGTAACCCAAATCGTAGAAATTATAAAAGGATCAGAATTAGATATAAATGAATGTGGAATAATTTGTGGAGATAGTTTAAAGAATGATACTAAGATAATGGGTATAACAAGATACGTTAAAGGTGTACTGCCAAAGTTTTTATTTTGTACATCATCAGGGTTTTGTGGTATTGATTTATATGACTCTGAAGTAATGACTATTATTGTAAGTAACACTAGGAAAAATTGGCAAATGATAGATATGCTTACAGATTTGAAGCAAGCAGTTTCCCGTCAGCGTAATAAAGATAATCCAAATTACGGAAGTTACATTTATATTTATAACCAATCTATCTTCGAAAAATCTGATGAAGATTTACTTAGGATAACACAAACCATTTACAGTAAGATAATTCAAGCAATAAAATTATGGGATTATGCTAAAGAAAATAATCTAACTGATGGGTATAGTATTTCTAATGATTTCAATAGATATACTTTAAAAGAAGGGAATGATTATATATTAAATGAACAAGCTTTTAATGCCGATGAATATTTTATTATGGAAACTAGAAAACAATATACTGTAGGTTTCGATATAAATGGGTGCTTTGATGAATGTCAAGTATCTGAAAATATTGAAATACCTAGTGACATTGGGTATAAAGATTTGGTTGATTTTTTTAATGAAACCAATAAAGATGGATACGTTGAGTGGAGTTTGTTTTCAACCCGTCATAAGTGGATATATATAATTGAAAATTCTTATAGATTATTTGGAAGAACGTGGCGAGATTATACGCATGCTAGAAAAATGATTGAAAATTATGACAATGTTTATCAGCAAGTTGTTTTAGATATAAAATCCAAATTTCAGACTGGGATTAGATATTCAAGGAAAGAAGTTAAATCTATTTTGGCTGATGTTTATTCCGAATTTAAAATTAATCGAACTGCTAAACATACGGACTTATTCAACATTATAAATGTAAAAGAAGTAAAAGTTAATGGTGATAGAATGATTGAAATCATTAGTAAATCAAAGTAAGCCAATTCTTAAACTGTATTTTAATGATATTGATATTACAGTTGTAGTGGATTAGCGTACACCAATAACGATCCGTGTCACCCTTAGCACCCAATGGTAACGATGTTATTGATGATGTTGTAAATTGATAGGTTGACCGAAAACGACAAAATGTCGCCTTCGATAAAGTGTTCGTAATGTTCTTATATGTAAGTTATTATAAAATCTTCAATTTATAGGTTGATAAATACAATTCAAGAAGTCAACTAAAGGATAGACAATTTCTGTCTTTCCAAATAAAACGGATATATAAAATGATAGATGCTTGATACCCATTAGCATCAGTGCGCTTGGTGCGATGGTAAGTGATGCTAGGTGGTTGGTGATGTGATGATGGTGAAGGTTTAAAATTTTATTAAAATAATTGAAAATAAAATCAATCCTACTATTTTTTACTATATCTATTCTTACTGGAAATAGTTTCAGCAATTAAAAAAATACAAAATGAAAAAAATTAACTGAAATAAATAATGTATAATTGACATTTTAAATGAC
>CAIZXK010000416.1 GCA_903936865.1 uncultured Bacteroidales bacterium
CAAATAATGTAAATTTAAAAATTGAAAACAAACTATTATCTGAAAAAAATAATGAATTTTTAAAAACTATTGAAAATCAAAATAAAATAATTAAAGAATTAGAGGAAAAGAATAAGGTACTAAAGATTGTAAAATCTATAGAAAAAAGCACAAATTCGTTTGATCAAAAAATAAAGATTAACGAAATGTTGCGGGAAATTGACAAGTGTATAGGTCTTTTAAATAAATAGAAATATTTGAAAATAAACTAAATGGAAGAAATCTCTATAACTGTAAGAATAGCTGATAGACAATATAAGCTAACTATAGAAAAAAATGAAGAAGAGGTTTTTAGAAAGGCTACAAAGTTGCTAACAGATAAATTAATTGAGTATGCTCAAAATTACGCATTTAAGGATAAACAAGATTTGTTGGCATTGGTAGCATTACAATATACAACAAGTTCATTGAAATTTGAAGAACAAGTTAACTTTAATGATAATGAATTGGTTTTTAGATTAAATGAAATTGACAAAGTTTTAAGTGAAAATATATCTTAATTTAAAAGATTCGTTCTTTGACAATAAATCTATACACAATATAAAAGATTTACCCGCATTGATTCAATTCAGTTTGTAAACTCAACATTACAAGCATTAGAGTTAAGCTCAATGGAATTAAAGACAGGCCTCATCCCAACTTGTTGGGTTCTCATTTTGAGACAGTGGAAGTTTGATGTTTCTGGCAGCTCTATATATATTTATTTGGGGTTTACTATTCCCAATAGGATCAATTGCGGGTATTTTTTTTTAGTACTTTATCATAATTATATATTTACTAACTAATAAATAAATTAAGATGGGTGTATTAATTACAATAATTATTGCATTGTTTTCTTTAATACTGGGAGCCATATTGGCAACTACAATTTTAAGAAAATTCGTTGATAAAAAAAGTCAGAATATTCTGATTGAAGCTGAAGAAAAAGCTGAAGTTATAAAAAAGGAAAAAATGCTTCAGGCTAAAGAAAAATTTTTGCAACTAAAATCTGAACATGAAAAACTAATTCAGGAAAAAAACATCATTATTCAGAAAAACGAGAACCGCATAAAACAAAAGGAAGCTACGCTATCTCAAAAGATGGAAGAAGTTCAGCGTAAACAAAATGAATTAAATTCAGTAAAAGATAATTTGAATAATCAATTGGAGATTTTAAACAAAAGACAAGTTGAATTGGAAAAACTTCATAAAAATCAAGTTGAAAAGCTGGAAGCAATAGCTGAACTTACTGCTAATGAGGCAAAAGAACAACTTATGGAAGCCCTTCGTGATGAAGCAAAAAATGATGCCATGAATATGATAAAAGATATTGTTGATGAAGCTAAAATCACTGCAAATCAAGAAGCTAAAAAAATTGTCATAGAATCTATTCAACGTACAGCTGTTGAACAAGCCATTGAAAATTCTGTTTCTGTATTTAATTTAGAGAATGATGAAGTTAAAGGTAGAATAATTGGACGAGAAGGTAGAAATATCAGAGCATTAGAAGCTTTAACAGGGGTTGAAATTATTATTGATGATTCACCTGATGCCATTATTATTTCAGGTTTTGATCCTGTAAGACGCGAAATTGCCCGATTATCACTTCATAAATTAGTAACTGATGGAAGAATACATCCTGCAAGAATAGAAGAAGTTGTAGCTAAAGTAAAAAAACAGATTGAACAGGAAATAATTGAAATAGGAAAACGTACAACCATTGATTTAGGCATTTTAAATATGCATCATGAACTAATCAGAATGGTAGGAAAAATGAAATATCGTTCTTCTTATGGTCAAAACTTATTACAACATTCAAAAGAAGTTGCTAATCTATGTGCAACAATGGCTTCAGAGCTTGGATTAAATCCTAAGTTAGCAAAACGTGCTGGATTATTGCATGATATAGGTAAAGTACCTGACAATGAACCAGATTTACCACATGCAATTTTAGGTATGAAAATGGCTGAGAAATTTAAGGAAAAACCTGAAGTTTGTAATGCTATCGGCTCTCACCATGATGAAATTGAAATGGAATCATTAATAGCTCCATTGGTTCAAGTATGTGATGCAATTTCTGGAGCTCGCCCTGGAGCAAGACGTGAAGTTGTTGATGCATATATCAATCGATTGAACAAATTAGAAGAACTTGCCCTAACTTATCCAGGAGTTATAAAAACTTATGCAATTCAAGCTGGTAGGGAGTTACGTGTAATAGTTGGTGCTGATAAAATGACAGATGTTGAGGCCAATCAATTATCCGTAGATTTATCTCATAAAATTCAACAGGAAATGACTTATCCTGGTCAAATAAAAATAACGGTTATTCGAGAAACACGTGCAATAAGTTATGCTAAATAACTTTAAATAATAGAATTAAGAAAGGCTTCTGTATTACTACAGAAGCCTTTTTATTAATATTACGAAATAAAGCTAGCTTATTGTTATGATTCAATTAGTATAATGTTTATTTGAAAATTGTTCATTAAACTTTAAAAAATATTACAACTTAATTAATTGATAGTCTTTATATTATACAATAAATTTAACTTTGTCAAAGTTCAAAATATTATTGACTTATAAAAGTTTAGCGGAATATTTAATACCATATCTGATTATATAATAGTCCAATAAGTATTTGAAAAAATATAGCTGTA
>CAIZXK010000417.1 GCA_903936865.1 uncultured Bacteroidales bacterium
GATCCGGAAGTATAAATAATTAAAGGATAAAAACTACAAATCCTTCGGGTTTTCAATTCCCGGAGGGTTTTAAAAATTGAAGTTCAACGAAGAAAAAGCAATTTTTAGAAGTCCCGTATACTTTAAGGCATTAATTAACCTCTTTATTTTTCTCTTCCTCTTCTTCTACATAAGGTTGCATATAATAATCATCATCCTCATTCTCATCTTCAACCCATTGATATTCTACTTTCTGAGGACCTTCATCCTTAAAATAAAAGGCAAAAATTAATCCGGCAATTAAGCCCATAAGATGAGATTCCCAGGATATTTCCTGCTGAAAATTATTGGGGAAAATACCCCATATCAAACCACCATACAAGAAAATAACAAACATCGAAAGAGCCATCAAGCGGTTGTGTTTTCGTAAAATACCACTTACAAAAATAAAGGAAAACAATCCATAAATCAATCCACTTGCACCAATATGCCAGGCGGCACGTGCAATAATCCACACCCAAACATCGGTTGTAAGATAAATATATATAAAGATTTTTAATGCTATTTCTTCATAAAAATAAAACAATGCGGCACTTAACACAAATAATGGAATTGTATTGGCATACAAGTGATTTAAATCTGAATGTAAAAGAGGTGAACAGATTATACCCCATAACCCTTCGGCTTTGAGCGGATAAATTCCCAAAAATCCAAGATTTATATTAAAAATAATTTCACCAAGCTTTATTAGCCAGATTATTAATACGATTGCCGTTGGAACAATTATGCTGTTTATTAGCTTCCTTTTTTCTGTATTCATTGTTAAGATTATCTTTGCAAATCTAAAATAAATAACGCTTGCTTTTGATAACATCGAAAATTATTTTAGATATAATTCAAAACAGATTTAAATATCAATTGTTTAACACTCTTTAACAAAAAATGAAGTTGAGTTTTATCGAAAACAATGCGTTAACTACTTAATTATTTATAATTTTGAAAATTAAAAAAATATACTAAAATGCCAAATAAAAGAAATATACTGATTTATGCAATTATTGCAATTGTAATGGTTTGTTTTTCAAAAGCGAATGCTCAGGATTATGATCCAAAGAAAACAGATCAGAAAATAAACTATGCGCTACAACTTATTAGATTTGCTTATGTTGACAAAGTAGATGAACCTAAATTGGTACAAGATGCCATTGTTAACATGCTAAAAGAAATGGATCCTCATTCTGTTTATATCTCAAAAGAGGAATTGGATAAAATGAACGAACCACTTGTAGGTAATTTTGATGGAATAGGAGTTCAGTTTCAAATTCTTAACGACACCATTTATGTTGTAGATGTTATTACAGGTGGGCCTTCAGAAAAAGTAGGAATCATGGCCGGAGATAGAATTACAGCAATTGATGACAAACCTGCAACAGGAGATTCAATTAACAACAGCTATGTTTTCAGCAGGTTGAGAGGTAAAAAAGGAACTCTCGTTAAGGTTTCTGTTTTGCGAAAAAATAAAAACAGGATTTTAGATTTTTCAATTACACGCGATAAAATACCATTAACCAGCATTGATGCTACATTTATGGCAACTCCAGAAGTTGGTTATATCCGTCTCGATCGTTTTTCAAGAACATCAATGGATGAATTTCGTGTGGCGCTTACAAATTTAAAAGCTCAGGGAATGAAAGATTTAATCTTCGATTTGCGGGGCAATTCGGGTGGTTTTATGGATATTGCCATCGACCTGGCTGATGAATTTCTAACAACCGACAAACTTATTGTTTATACAGAGGGTCTTTCAAGTCCAAAACAGGAATACAAATCAACAACCAAAGGTGGTTTTGAAAAAGGGAAACTAGTTATAATAATAGATGAAGGTTCAGCATCTGCAAGTGAAATTGTTTCTGGAGCTGTTCAGGACTGGGACAGAGGATTGGTTGTTGGTCGTCGTTCATTTGGCAAAGGACTGGTTCAACGTCCGTTCGACTTGCCCGATGGTTCGGTTATCAGATTGACTACAGCCCGTTACCATACTCCAACCGGACGTTGTATTCAGAAATCATATAGCGATGGGTTGGATAATTACTATAGCGATTTTATGAAAAGATACAACAGCGGTGAATTATTAAGTGCTGACAAAATTAAATTTCCAGACTCTTTAAAATATCAAACAAACAATAAAAGAATCGTTTATGGTGGTGGCGGAATTATGCCTGATATTTTTATTCCGATGGATACTTCAAAAATAAATGATTATTTCATCGATGTTCGTCGAAAAAATGTATTAAACGATTTTACAATGGATTTCATAGATAACAAAAGAGAAGAATTGTTAAAGAAATATCCTGATTTCAAAAAGTTTCAATCAGATTTTATGATGGATAAGGAATTTATGAATCAATTTGCAAAAGCAGCCGAAAAAGCTGGAGTAAAAAAGAACTCAATAAATGCCGAAAAGATAAATCTAATGCTAAATCAATATCTTCAGAAAATAAAATCTGACACAACATTAACACTAAAATACAATAATTACAATGACTTAGCATCTTATCTTGCATCTGATTTTGAAAACTTTAAAAATGAAATCACTACTTATGCAAAAAATGAAGATGAAACAAATTTCAAAGCATCAGAAAATTCAGATAAGTTTATGGCATATCAGCTAAAAGCTTTAATAGCACGTAATTTATATGACATGAACTCCTATTATCAAATCATTAAAGATATTGATGATGCTTATCTTAAAGCGGTTGAAATTATTCAAAATGATAAGTTGTTTGACAAATTAAAAGGGAAATAAGGAATTGAAAATAAAAAGGCTGCCAAATGGCAGCCTTCTTTATTTTATAGCTTTTTCAAAAATCTAAAAAAAGCAGTTTATTATTTTTCACGTGTGAAATAAAAAAACAACAGTTCTATAAGCCGGGTTCTGTTTCCCGACAAGTCGGGACTTCTACCATTTATCTACTACTGGCGTCACCACCAGTCTCTAACGACCTACCCCCCGGCATCGGACGAGCAGCCCTTAACAACCGGTATATTTGGTCTTTCAACCCATAAGGTTTACCCTCTCAAACTGTTACCAATCTGCGACGTGAGCTCTTACCTCACATTTTCACCCTTACCCCGATAAATCGTGGCGGTTATTTTCTGTGGCACTTGCTGTTGACAAATCGAAATCTATCACCTTCCCGTTAGGAAGTATGGTGCTCTGTGTTGCCCGGACTTTCCTCTCTTTCACCTAAGCGAAACAGCGATAGAACGAACTGTTGTTTCGGCTGCAAAGTTAAGTAAATTATGACAAATACTTGTATTTTGATTGATCTATTGGTACTTTACAGGTATTGTGCAAAAAAAAGCTAGCAACAAAGCTAGCCTTTTCAATCACAATAAACCAAATAATCAAGTCTATTAATTAATAATCAACTTTTTAATTAATATATTTTTGTTACATCTGAAATTTACAAAATAGATATTTTTTTCAAATACTGAAGTATTTATATCAAGATGATATTTGCCATTTTTCTGTTTGCCTTTGCTAATTTTTAAAATTTCTTTTCCACTTATATCCGTCAGGCTGATACTGATTTGTGAAGTTTGCTTTAGTTCATAGGAAATTATCAGTTTATCCGATGCCGGATTTGGTGAAAGTGTCAGGCTATATTCGTTTGATTCAGAACTATTAATATTGCTACTGATATAATCAATGATATTTGAAGGAATGCTCCAGCAACCGTTTTGAAATATTTTTAAATAATAAGCACCAGTATTGTAAGGAATAAAACTTTGATTTACAGCTCCTGTTATAATACCTGAGATTGTACTGAACCATTGGTTGCCAATAGTATTATTAGAATACAAAGTATCGGCAAGCTGAGAGATTACAGCAGGCTGAGGACTTTGGCTTACATTTAATGTACTTGAAAAAATAAGAGATGAACTTCCACATTCGTTTTCGGCAAAAACAGTAAAGTAACCGGATGTTGTATTATTTCCAAAGTCAACATAAACAGTATTGTTATTGCCGTTAATAGTTGCATCGCTGCCACTATAGTACCAGTTATAAATTGATGCGTTTTGCAGTGGTGAAACAGAAACTTCAACATTTTGAGAGCCTTTGCAAGCAAATTGTGGAGTTGTAATAATTCCGTTAGTTGAAGGACTTTTTTTTACTATTACATAAATTGAATCTATATCATGTAATGGATTGCTGGAGCAATTGTCGTAAACATCAATATAATACCATCCGCTGTTTGCTGGTGAAACAGCATTCTGATGATTGTTTATACCATTCGACCAATTGTACTTTACATCGTTATAGCTGCAATCAATCAATACATTGTCTATACCCCATGCATCATAACCCGTTAAAGAACTAGAAAGCTGAGCCCATCTGAAACTAGTAGCAGAAGTTTTTGCATATTGTGGTATAGTTACACTATACATATTCCAGAAATAAAGTGTGTTTTGTAATTGAGCTGTGGTTGAAGAAGAAGGCAGCCAATAACCTCCACTTCCAGGAGTTATGGTAATAAATGGAGGTGTAGGTGAAAGATTGCCTACAGGATTTTGGTTGGGCTCCGGAAAATCAGTCCATGATGTTCCGTTATTGATTGAATATTGCAGATGAACACCTTCTGGGGCTGCATCAGGATCTTCACATTTGCCGTTATTTGAAGATATGCCATACATCATCCAGAAATTAATTTTACAACCTTGAATTTGAGATGAAGTAAAATCGAAAGATTGAGTTACAAGTGTTCTTTCATTTGAATTGGTTGTACCAACCCAGGCAAATGCACTATCAGTACCATACATACCAGAAACATTGGTATCACAACTTACTGAAGGGAGTCCTCCAACAAAAGGACATTGACAGGGATTGTCAAATACAGGATTAGCCTGAGTTGAAGTCCATCCGTTTCCCAATGCCTGAATATTAAAATTGTTTTTCATCAAAACAGCACCACAATTGGTATCCAAACAATTGGCATCAGCATAAAGAAGCACAATACTTCCCGAACAAATTTCGACAGTATCGGTAAATTCATTTCCCTGATATAAAGCTTTTGCGGTTACATTGCATTGCGAATATCCTGAATGATTCAGAAATAAGTAAATGCATAAAAAAAGCGAGTATTGTAATGTATTTCTCATATTAAATTGTTTTATATTATGTGTTTGCAGCTCTGTTAGAATTAAGATGCTAAGTTAATAAAAAGGTTGTAAATGAATTGAATAATTTCTCATTTTATTTTCTCAGCTATTATCAGTAATTTTGGCAAATAAATATACACTATGCAAATCAAAGAGAATTTTTCGTTAAAATCATTGAATACATTTGGTATTGAAGCAAAAGCAAAGTATTTTGTACAAGCTAATTCAATAGAAGAGATTAAAGAAGTTATAAAAAATCCCATTTTTAAAGGAAGTAACTTCCTTTTATTGGGTGGTGGTAGTAATATACTTTTTGCAAATGATTTTGATGGCATTGTTCTTAAAATAAACAACAAAGGAATTGAAATTGTTGATGTTAACAATGATTTTGTCTTCCTCAGAGCTGAAGCTGGTGAAGTTTGGGAAGAATTTGTTAATCATTGTGTTGTTAATAAATGGGGTGGTATTGAAAATCTTGCTTTAATACCTGGAAATGTTGGCACTTCTCCAGTTCAGAATATAGGTGCTTATGGTGTAGAAGTTAAAGACAGCATTCATAACGTTGAAGCAATATCTGTTGAAACCGGTAAATCAATTGTATTTAGCAATGAGGAATGCAAATTTGAATATCGTAATAGTATTTTCAAGCAAGAAGCTAAAAACAAATATATTATCACTGCTGTTACCTTTCGTTTAGCTAAAAAACCAACGCTGGTTACCCATTATGGAGATGTTAACAAAGAGCTTGAAAACATGAGAGTTGTACCTAGTGTATATAATATTTGTAAAGCAATAGAAAATATTCGAAGGAACAAATTACCAGATCCAAAAATACTGGGAAACGCAGGAAGTTTTTTTAAAAATCCAGTAATTACAAAAGCTAAATATGAAGAATTAGCAAAAGAATTTCCACGTATCAGAGCTTTTCCTTCGGGAGATGATTACAAATTGGCTGCCGGTTGGTTAATAGAAAAAAGTGGATGGAAAGGTAAAAGTTTGGGAAATGCAGCTGTTCATCACAAACAAGGTTTGGTTATTGTTAACAAGGGAAATGCAACAGGAAAGGAAATATTGGCATTAGCAAAAGCAGTTCAACTGGAAGTATTTAATATATTTGGTGTTGAACTGGAAATGGAAGTAAATTTAATTTAGACCGAAATTTGATAGGTTTTATTTTCAATTAATAATTGATTATTTGAAAATAAAACCCATCTTCTATTAAAAACATAATATTATTTTCTGATTGATGCCATTGCAAAACGAATATCACTATACGTATATTCATCACCCAAAGCACCTTTGATTGGACCAAGATTTTCACTTTCCAATCTCTTGATGACTTCTTTTATATTATTAAGCTTTTCTTCTGAAATAAATTTTAAAACATCTATTTCTCCTGTACTTATAAAATAAGACAAATGCCCTTCAATGGTGCCTGAAGTCATACTTCTTAATTTAGCTATATCTTCAACAGAATAACCTTTATTATACATTTCATAAGTTTCATCTCTTGATTTTGGCTTGTTTTCTTTTATTTCCTTGCTCGTCTTATTTTCCTTTGTCTTAGCAGCAGTTTTTTTCTTCTGCGATTTCTGATTATTTTCACTATCATCATCAACAAAATCAGAAGGCTTAACTTTCAGCATCATTAATTCATTTATTTTCTGTAAACGATTGTTGTCTTTCGGAATCCTTTCAACATCTTCTTTTTCAACGATTTTATTGTACAGCAATGCATTTGCAAAAACTACAGCCTTGTGTAATTTTAATGTATTGTCATAAACCATCATCTCAAAGTCATATAGCTCATTAAGATACGTTTTTACTCTTTTATGTTTACTTGCAACAATAGAAATATGTTCAAAAATATAGTTAGAAATATCCTTTAATAAAGGCAAAAAGTAATCGCGGGCAGCTTCTACTCTTGATTTGGCGATCTGATATTTATCAGCTGTTTCATTAAGAAAAATATAAGAAAGCTGTCGTCTGAATTTATCTGAAACCGGTTGTAATTCAATAATTTTTTCATGCAATTCCGTTGCCCATTTTTTATATTTTGGTTTAACAGATTTTGCATCATCCTCTTTCTGATATGATTCAGCATGATATTTTGCTGATTTCTGCATAAAATCAAAATCAAAACATTCCGAAACATACTTTTTTGAATAATTCAAAACTTCCTGACTTACAATTTGATTAAGGTCACCCTGCTTGTTTTTTATCAGAGCATAGTCAGTAATGGTATGGTCAACATGCAAGTTACTAAAGTTTAATTTTGAAGTCAATACCAATCCATCAAGAGAACGGAGTCTTGACAAAGCAACATAAACCTGCCCCGGTGCAAATGCTTCACGAACATCAATAATTGCTTTATCGAATGTAAGTCCCTGGCTTTTATGAACTGTAATTGCCCAAGCCAATTTTATCGGATATTGTGTAAAAGTGCCAATGGTTTCTTCTTCTATCTCAGTTGTTATCTCGTTTAAAATGTAACGATTGTTTTGCCATTCATATTTTTCAACCTTTATAATCGACGAAGAATCATCAACTTTAACCAAAATTTCATCATTTGAAATTTCATAAATAACACCCAGTTTTCCATTAAAAAATTTATGTTCGCCTGTAGGGTCGTTTTTTATAAACATAATCTGGGCGTCTTTTTTAAGAATCAAATCTTTTTCTATAGGATATAAATATTCATTGAAATCATTTTTTATTTCAGCTTTAAAAGTATACGTTTTACCTTTTAATTTCTCCAGCATATTATTGTTCATCAAACTTGCCTTATAGTTATGTGTGGTAAGAGTGATAAATTTTTCTTCATTTTTGGGTCTGAAATCAGGTTTATAATAATTATTCAATAACGTTTCATCATCAGCTGTAATCATATTGTTTCTCAAATTGTTAAGCAAATTGATAAAAACCTTATCATCCTGACGATAAATTTTATCAAGTTCGATATACAATGGGATATGCTGACGTAATACCTGGGCATCAAAAAAATACATGCTTGGATAATAGTTTTTAAGCAACTTCCATTCATCATCTTTGACAACAGGAGGTAATTGCAGCAAATCACCTATAAATAAAACCTGTACACCACCAAAAGGTTTGTGATTTTGTCTGCGTACATATCTCATTACAACATCCATTGCATCAAGTAGGTCAGATCTTAGCATACTTACCTCATCAATAATGAGTAATTCAAGTTCACGTATTAATTTGCGTTTGTTATCACGCATCTGCATGTTTTTAATTATTGATTGTGCATCATTAATTTTAAAACTGAATTGAGAATTATAGCTATATGCCTGAGGAACAAAATTACCAAATGGTAGTTGAAAAAATGAATGAATGGTAACACCAGCTGCATTAATAGCAGCAATACCAGTTGGAGCGACAACAATTGCCCTTTTATGGGTTTTCTCAATAATATATTTTAAAAATGTGGTTTTCCCAGTTCCAGCTTTACCTGTCAGAAATACATGACGATCTGTTTGATTAATAAATTTTGCAGCTAATTCAGCAGCCTGCTGAAGGGTATTTTGTTCCATTATTGTTAATTTATATCATGATATAATTTCACAAAGATAA
>CAIZXK010000418.1 GCA_903936865.1 uncultured Bacteroidales bacterium
ATTACAACTGCAGATTCGTAATATTGATGGACTTCCAAATTATTTAAAATAAAAAAAACTGCAAAAAAAGTATTGATAAGGCTATATATAAATGCAGTTCCGGTTCCCAAAGCAACCAACGTATCCATATTGGCCATTCTGTGGCTTAATTGCTTATAGGCATTTTTATAAAATTCAGCACCACTATATGTTATAACTGGTAAACTTAATGCCAGTAGCAGATAATTTTCCCAATTGAAAGCATGATGAAAGAACATAGATATTATAAATACCGGCAAACTAAAAAAAGTAGCTATAATAAGCTTCTTACGTAATTCGGTAAATCGTTTTAATTCATTTTCTTCCTTTTGACTTACTGAAAGTTCTTCGATATATAATTCATAACCAATGGAATTAACAAGTTTTTTTAAATTAATCAGATCAGTTTCTTTAGAATTATATTCGAGTAATACCGAATGATTGGCATAATTTACGGAAGCATTAATTATTCCTTTTTGCGATTTTAACATGGATTCTATACTTATAGCACATGCAGCACAGGTCATTTTACCAATTTCTAACGAAATTTTAATATTTGAATCGGACATTATTTAATGATTTTTAGAATTTTATTTTTTGCCAATTTATATAATAATATTTGAAACAGTTCTAAAATATTTAAGTTCTAAAAAAAATGATTGTTTACATTTTAAGAAAGTTGCTTAAATTTAATTTTTTAAGCAGATAAGATAATTAAATATAAACAGCTCAAGATTGAAGTTCAACGAACAAAAGCAATTTTTGAAATCCAGTTATAATAATACAGATTTTAATTGTTTGTATTTGAATCTGATATATTTACAGGAATATATCGTAAATTATTATTTTTTATGAATTTTAGAGCTTTATTATTGTCTGAAGCAAAAGCAATAAGATAGCCACCACCACCAGAGCCACAAAGTTTCATAAAAATTGATTCGCTTTCTAAACCTTCTTTCCATACCTGATACATATTTTGGGGAATTAAATTATACATATTAATTAATTGAAAATAAGATAAAGCACGTAAACTATTCAAGAAGTCATTATAATTATTGCTTAGTAAATGTTGTATACATTTGTCAGTAAGCTTAATATATTCAAAAGCAGTATTATTTATTTTCCCATCAGGAGCAAATTGATTCATAAAAACACTAATCAGTGGATTGGTTTTGGCTGATTCACCTGTATCAATCAGATAGGTTGAAAAATCTGTTTTTTGTTTAAATTCAACTACTGAAAGTTTTCTTTGCTTGTTAAATAGCAATGGTTTATTAATATAAATCGTAAGAGGATCAATACCAGAAGATTTGCCATGAAAAAAAGATTCCATAGATGAAAATAACTTGCAAAGCTTATCCATTTCTTCAGTACTTTGTATTCCTTCAGAATTTTTATCTAATGAATATCTGGAATATACAGCAGCGACAACCGCACCTGAACTTCCAAGTCCATAACTTTTTGGTATTGTTGATTTAAGGTATAATCTTTCATTTATATCCTTATTAAAATTTTCCAGATCAATTATTTCAGAAAAATATTCTGATTTTTGTAGGAAAAATAAATAATCTATAAGGTATCTACGACTACAATCAGCAGCTACAAGATTGTTATTCTTATTATGATTAATAAAACTAAACGAACAACTAAAATGATTAAAAGGAATACTTAATGCAGAAGATCCAAGTAAAATGGAATATTCTCCAAAAAGAAGAATTTTGGCATTATATGTTGTATTTCGTGTAATCATTAACTTGTAAAATTAATCATTTTAATTAATTTTTATAGGTCCAGTACCACAATAATCGAAAATAATCTTATTTTCAGGGCAAATATCATTCAATTCATTATGGATAAATGCTTCTGCTTTTGTTTTCTCCGATTCAGGATAAATAAGATGGATATTGGGACCAGCATCAATAGTAAAAAAAACTGACAACCCTTTTTTTCTTGCATTTCTGATGCGATGAATCAATTCCAAACTTGCTGCTTCCAGCAAAATATCTCCTCCAACCGAACTCATTATCAGTGCATGTAAACTTAAAGCTTCACTTTCGGTAAGTTTTGATAGTAACTCAAAATCACCATGTAAAAGTGCTTTGTTAAATAAATCAAGATGATTTTTTGCTTGTAATTTCCGGCCTTCAGCGTAAGGATGTTCTTTCATAAGAGCATGTCCTTTGCTGCTGCTTAAGCTTTTCTCTTTTGTAGAAACCAAAAGTATGGCATCATTAAGTTTGCGGAAATCAGCATGTATATTTTCATTAATAGCTATTGCATAATGGTCTGAGCTGTTTTCCCACAATTCGGTTTTTCCCCAGATTGTAAAACCTCCATAAACGGAACGACATGCACTTCCCGAACCCATTCGTGATAGGGAAGAGGCATATTTATAAAAAATATCAAGAGGTAATTTATTACCCGAAAGTTTTTCAGCTAAATCGAGTACACAAAGTGCTAGTGCACTAAAACCAGATGCTGATGAAGCAATTCCAGCTGAATGAGGAAATGTATTTTGTGTTTCAATATCAACACTATAGTCTTTTAATAGAGGAATTTCTTTTATTACAAATTCCCAGAATTTTTTTATTTTTTGCAGAAATGGATGTTCAGAATTTTTATTTATTCCTATTATACCTGTATTGTTTAAAACGGGGTATGCTGTTAGCTTTGTAGTTGAATAAGCTTCTGATAAGCTGAAACTTAATGATGGATTTACAGGAAGTTGCCCATCTAGTTTACCCCAATATTTAAGTAAGGCAATGTTGGAAGGACTTTGCCAAACTGATGTAACTTCCTGATTAAAGGAGGATTTCCAATTGCGTATTTCATTCTGGATTTCAGCGATTTCCATATTTATTGTTTTATTAAAAGTTCATCGTATGAAAACATGGTGGTAATTCCAAGTTGTTTTAAATCTGTTCTTAATTCGTTAAGTGGTTTGTTTGAAGCAAACATAGCAAAATCACCACCCCATGCACCGAGTGATTTAACAGCTCCTTTGAAATCAGGAAAACGTTGTTTTGCAACAACAGGCTTTTTAAGTATTGAAGACAAAATCTGTTCATGTTCCTTTATAAGTTCAATAAGTTCATTCTCATTGGATATCTCACAAAATTCAACAGCTAGTTCCGAAATACGGTCAATATCTTTTTGTGTAGGAATTACTGATTGTTTATATCGTTCAATTTCAATATTGCTATTTTGTTTGTTTCCAAGATATGCAAAAAGACAATGATTTTTTATAGCACTTCCAATTTTTATTGGGGTAACTTTAGGTAATTCATCGGTAATCTGATATAAAATAGGTTGTTGTTGCGATGCACAAGCCAGATCATAAGCAGAACCTTTGTAAAGTTTTTTGAAAAGTTGAAATTCATTAATTTTCGCCCAGTTGGCTATTAAATAGATTAAAGTAGAACTGCTTCCAAATCCCCATTTAAGAGGATAATCAGCATTCACTTCAATTGAATATCCGCATTGATTAACTGCTAGAAATTCTGAATTTAAAGAATGTGCAGTTTGTAAAATATTTTGTAATTTTAAAGCAATAGTTGAATCAGAAGTACTAATGACAGATAGTTTTTGCAAATTGAAACTTGCAGTAAACCAATTTATACCTTTTTCTATACTATTCCATTTGAGAATGGGTTCTGATATTGGAGTTACAATCATTTCCTGCCCAAAACAAATTGGAAATGCAAGTGCTTTTGCACCGTTAAGTACAAGATATTCTCCGCTTATCAGCAACTTGCCATTTGCTTTCAGATTAAAGTTTGTGCTCATCTAAAAACTGTTTTACCGCAGCGAAACTAACTTTTTCACCTTTAAAGAAATCTGTTGCCAGTTGTCTTTGTTTTGGTGTTGCTCCAAGTGCATTGAATATATTAACAAGATGAAGTTTCATATGACCTTTTTGTATTCCAATGGTAACCAGACTCTGTACAGCTGCAAAATTGCTAGCCAAACCAGCAGAAGCTATAATGGACATAAGCTCGGGAGCAGTTGGATTTCCAAGTATTTCCAAAGATTTTCTGGCTAAAGGATGTAAATTGGTTATTCCACCAACAGTTCCTACTGCTAAGGGTATTGTTAGCCAAATTCTTAAATTATCATTAGTTATTTCACACTGACTAAGTGCTCTGTATTGTCCACTTCTTGAAGCAAAAGCATGGGCTCCAGCTTCTGCAGCACGCCAATCGTTTCCTGTAGCAATAATTACAGAATCTACTCCATTCATAATGCCTTTGTTATGTGTTGCAGCACGATAAACATCATTCCAGGCTATCTGATATGCCAATTCAACTTTTTGGGCAAACTGCATTGGACTCATCCCGGCAGTGATTCCCTGTAAGTTACGAATCGGACAACTTACTTCTATTGTTACTTTACATTCTTCCACATAATTGCTTAGTATCGACATTATTACCATACAATCAATATCATCAGTATTTTTACCCTGATTAAGACCTTCTTCAAGCCCTTGGGCAAGTTCTTCCAGACAAGTATTGATGAAGTTGGCTCCCATGGAATTAACAGTATCAAATTCTACAATAAGCCGAAATAATTTATCTGTTTTATGTCGGTCGTCCGACAATTCCAAACTTGTAATTCCGCCTCCACGTTGAACCATACTTGCTGTAACATATTTAAGCCTTGATAATAAAGTCGCTTTGAGTGTTAACCAATTATCATATAACTGCTTTTCATCTGCATTCCATTGAAAATAAACATGTCCGAGTTTAGTAGTTTTTAGTTCTTTAACTACAAAACCTCCTCGATCTGCCCAAAAGCGAGCAGCACTTGCTGCAGCTGCAACTACAGAACTTTCCTCGGTAACCATTGGGACATGATAAATATTTGAATTTACTACAAAATTAGGAGCAATTCCATAAGGCAAATGATATGCACTTATTGTATTTTCACTGAGATCCATAAACATTTCGCGTCTTAATGGATTCTTTATTATAAAAGAGCCCATTTCAAGTTCAGTGATACCAGGTTCCTCACACAAATGAGAAACAAGTTTCCGTTTTTCAGTTTCTGATAATTTTGAGAAACCTTTGTAAATTATTCCTTTCATTTGTCAAATTTAGGATATAGCCAAGCTTTTGAAAATCTAAGGCCAAGTATTTGTTCTTCAATATATTTTTCCAGAGATAAGTAGGAAACACTCGCATGACGCAGAAATCCGGATGCCTGTCCATAAACTGCAGGCAACTTGCTTTTCGAAATAAGGTAATAACCATCGAGATGTGTTCGGATTCCACCAGAAATTATAAGTTGTTTACATTTAATTTCAGCATTGCTTTCTACTATTCCATTTATTATATCAATCATTGCTTCTGCTGTATGACCAACATGAGTGAGTGGCTCAAGATGCGAGACATTTTCGGTTGATCTTCTGATCAATTCAAGACGGGCAAAATTAGTTCCTCCAAATGAAGCTGTTTCAATAGCTTCAATTGGTAAAAGCATTAATTCTTTCAAACTGCGGGGTCCCATTCCTTGCCCAACTTCCTTAACTATAATTTTCAGCTCTGTTTTGGAAAGAAAATCTTTAAGGGTATCAATCGGGCGAAAATGCAGAAAATCACCTTCTTCCTGCAATGATTCCTGAGATGGATTTACATGAATAATTATACCATCAGCACGCAAAAGGCTTACTAGATTTTCCAGTCGATCATATTCCCCTTTTTTCATCATCTTTTCAAGCTGTGCAATTCCTATATTTGCATATAAAGGCAGGTCGTCTCCAATGATTTCCCTTACATTAAAATCAGGAAGATGTCTTTTGTTGTCAAGTAGAATTCTACAACTTCCAAGCCCCATACCCATTCCGAACTTCTTACAAGCCTTAGCAAGATTTTGATTAATATGCAAAGCTTCAGGAGCTCCCCCCGTCATGCTTGACACCCACATAGGGACTTTCATGCGTTTGCCCAAAAAATCAAATTCATTCCATTGTCCTTCTGTTTCCGAACCCAGCATTGGTTCATAATCAAAACGACTATCAATCTCATCCTTTTTTAGTTGAGAATTGAGTGCTAGCCTTATGTGATCTCCTTTTCTGTCTTCCATTCTGAAAAAGTTTTCTATTTAACGTATTTCAATTGGTTTGGTTCATTATAAAACCCCTAAATTGATTATTTGCTAAGTAGCAAATTGTTATAAAATAGTCGTTAATTAAAAAATTTTAGCCTAATCCTTTAAAAAAGTTTTAAACAGTAAAATCAATATAAGCTTGATATTAATAATAGATTAATATTCAAATACTCCAGGATTAAATCTTGCTGAAAGTCAATATATATCTCCAATATCAAAGCTGGGTTTTATTATAAATAAATCATTATTCATACCTTAAATCAATATATTTTTTTAGTTACTATTTAGATGAAATAAAAAATATAAGTAAAAATAAAATCATGCAAACAACTAATAATAAAGTACAAATAAAAATCCTAGTGGATTTTAATAATACTTTTAAATGTAAAATTAATACTATTTATAATCAAATAATTTGCTTATTAAAAATGATACCTCATTTAAATTATAACCAATCACTTATTTTTTCATAATATCCCATTTATTGTATAACTTTGCTTGATTAACCTAAAATACTATGATTTCATTTGACAATTTTATTTATCATAAATCTCAATTACCCGAAGATTCCAGAGAACAAGAAGAATTCTATAATGAACTTAAATTAAAATTTACAGAAGAAATAAACAATTCAGAGAAAGCTCAGGCTTATTTTAAGCAATTTCGATCTTATCATATCGACTCATTTATAAAAAGTTATGTTGAAAACAAGATTCTATTGACCAGATACTATGAGAGTTACAATTATTTATTTCTAGAACATGAAGAATATGAATTGGGATTTCATAAAAAAGCAGAGCTGGCTTTGCATGCAATTCTTCAAAAAAAATTATTCAATATGCAAATTCTATGGAGAGCCGAACAGCTTCAAATTGATGAAATAGATATTTGTATCGACTTTCATTTCTGGGGAAAATATATTGCCAGCTGTCCTTTTATTCCTCCCATCGAAGAGCACGAAAAAGATTTGATGAAGGAATATTTGCTTACTTCCAATGAATACGACGAAGATATTACTGAAAAATATTATACTCAATGGCAGGATTATGAAGAACTTATGGAAAAAAGTGAAGATGGTTTACTTGAAAATATGAGCGATTGGTATGAATTTTACGATGGTCGTATGGGAACCGGCTCATTTCATATTCTACAAAATATAAGAGGAGATAAAGAAGAAGTTTATATGAATATTAACCGTGAAATTCTCAGATCTTTGCGAACAGAAAAATTTGAAATGGTTGTTGACGAAAGACCCAGTTTATCTGGCTATGGAGAGAATATAACTGATTTTGCCAAGATTTTTGAAACCGATAAACATTATCTTCAGCTTTACAAAGGGTATGAAATGAATTATAAGAAGGAATCTGAATATCCTTATCCAGAAGATATTGAAAATGCAATTGAAATTTTATCGTTAGCTGACAGACCAATACACTTACTTTCGCATCTCAATTGGAAAGAAGCCTTGATTTCAGCTGCTAAAACATACAATAATAAAAAAATAGTTGAAGCTCTGGATATTGTTTTTATTGAATATAAGATGCTTTGTGAGCTTGGAATGACAACTGCCAAAAGCAAATCTGAAATTAAAGAAGCTTATGAAAAAGACGAAATTGTAAAAGTATATCGTACTTCAATACTCAATGGAAGAGTAAAAAATGGAGAACCTGAAGATTTTAATTTCTAGACCCTTAATTTATTACTCTATTTAGCAAAGTTTATTTATTAGATTGATTGTCATCAGATAACTTGAAATAAATAAATTAAAATTAAATATTACAATATTTCATTGATTAACTTTCATTTTTATGACATTATATTTTTTTGATTCAAAAAATAATAAACAATAATTATATTTATTTTGTTTATAAT
>CAIZXK010000419.1 GCA_903936865.1 uncultured Bacteroidales bacterium
AATTTGTTGATGATGAAATTGGGTGTAAATCATTCATTTAAAAACAAGTTTTAAATAGGGACAGGAAAATATAGGTCTTTAAATTCAAAAAATGCTAATAAGAATTAATTTTTCAATCAAATGAAAGAAATTGCGGGTAGTACTTATGACTTGGTAAAAAAATATTTTACTGATTATTTAATAAATAATGGTCATCGCAAAACACCTGAACGTTATACTATTTTGAGGGAAATATACTCTTTTGAAGGTCATTTTGATATTGAATCATTATTTATCCAAATGAGAAGAAGTCGATATCAGGTAAGTAAAGCTACTCTATATAATACAATGGAATTACTGTTAAAATGCAACCTGGTAACAAAGCATCAGTTTGGCGATGGCAGTGCAATATACGAAAAATCATTTCAATACAAACAACATGACCATGTGTTGATAATTGATAACAATGAAATACTCGAATTCTGTGATCCCAGATTACAAGAAATAAAAAAATCAATAGAGGAATTGTTTGATATAAAAATTTTTGAACATTCACTTACATTTTACGCAACAAAAAAATAAATCAAAATAAAGAGAATCAACAGAATAATGAAAAAAATTGATGTATTACTCGGCTTACAATGGGGCGATGAAGGAAAAGGGAAAATAGTAGATGTATTAACTCCTGAATATGATATGATTGCTCGATTTCAAGGAGGGCCAAATGCTGGACATACACTGGAATTTAATGGAATAAAACATGTTTTACATACCATTCCATCTGGAATTTTTCACGAAAAAACTATAAATATTATCGGAAATGGTGTATTAATTGATTTATTTATTTTTCAAAAAGAAATAGATAAACTAAGTGAAAGAAATATTGATGCCAGTAAAAATTTAAAAATCTCAAAAAAAGCACATCTTATATTACCCACACACAGGTTATTGGATGCTGTTTACGAAAAATCAAAAGGAGATTCTAAAATTGGTTCAACCTTAAAAGGAATCGGACCTGCATATACTGACAGAACTGCCAGAAATGGAATCAGAATCGGGGATACTTTAAGCCAAGATTTCGCAGCAAAATACAACCAGCTTAAAGAACAGCATTTTGAAATCCTTAAAAGTTTTCAATTCGATTTTAAAAATTATCTAATTGAGAATATGACATTTGAAGAATATGAATCAAAATGGTTAGCTGTAATTGACAACCTCAAAAATTTTGATTTAATTGACAGTGAATATTTTATAAATCAAGCATTACGGGATAACAAATCAATACTTGCCGAAGGTGCCCAGGGAAGCTTATTGGATATCGATTTTGGCTCCTACCCTTTTGTAACATCATCAAATACAATATCAGCTGGAGTTTGCACCGGTTTGGGAGTATCTCCTGATAAAATAGGTAAAGTAATCGGTGTTTTTAAAGCTTACTGTACAAGAGTGGGTAGTGGTTCTTTTCCAACTGAATTATTCGACAAAAATGGCGAAAAATTAAGAGAGGAAGGCAAGGAATTTGGTTCAACAACAGGTCGCCCAAGAAGATGTGGATGGCTTGATATTCCAGCACTTAACTATGCAATTATGCTTAATGGTGTAACAGAATTGGTTGTTACCAAAATTGATGTCTTAAATGGATTTGATAATTTAAAAATTTGCCATAAATACAATCAAAATGGCACATTAATTGATTATATTCCATTTGAAACTGAAAATAATCCGCTTCAACCTGTTTATGATGAAATAATTGGATGGAACAGTAACATTAATAATATATCAACGTATAATCAATTTCCTGAAAATTTGAAAAGCTATATTCAACATATAGAAAACAATGTAAATATACCAATATCAATGGTTTCTAATGGTCCGGACAGGACACAAACCATTTTCAGGGAAAGTAAATAAATAAATAAAAGTTATGAGAACTAAGATTCTATTTTTTTTAATTCTCTTGTCAGCTAATGTTTTAGCTCAGAAAATTAACGAAGAACAAGTCCCAAAAGATGTATTAATCGGACTTGAAACCATTTATCCTGATGTTAAGGTTAAATCATGGGAAATGATTGATGGCAATTATTATGCAAGCATAAAAATTGATGGTCAATCAGGTAAAGCTGAAATATCGCCAAATGGTAAGTGGCTCAGTACAAAATTTCCTGTAGGAGAAAAAGAATTACCAAGTAGTATTATTAAATACTTTTATGATAATTATCCTGGTTTCAAAATTGTGATATCACAAAATATTGAAGAACCGGATGACAATAACTTTTATTACCTGAAAATTCAGAAGAAAGGATTGAATCAAGATGAAGATGGTGAATTATTCTTTGATCTGGCAGGAAATCTAACTAAAAGTACTGCTCCGGAAATTGTAAAACCTGACAGTAAAAATGAATCTGCAAAAAAAGATGATTTTTTTGAAGAAGATAAACCTGTAAAAAAGAGCAATAAAAGAATTGAAAAAGAAGAAGAAATTGAAGAGGAAGCAGATGTAAAGCCTATTAAAAAAGCGAAAGTTGCTCCAACTTCGAAATCAGTAGGTTCATCAAAAAAATCAAGAAAAGATGAAGAGTCTGATAATAGTTCAAATGCTGATGTTCCGGGTACCGTAAAGAAAATGTTTGACAAAAAATTCCCCAGAACAGAAGACGTTTCATGGGAACAAGTTGATTCTAATTATGTTGCTACTTTCTTTTTTAGAATAAATGACCAAAAAGCAGAATTTGCTCCAGATGGGAAACTGGTTTCCACAACTACCATTATGGATCCTAAAAATATTTTCAGACCACTTGAAAATTATTTAATTAAAAAATACAAAAAATATAAGATAGTAAAAGCAGAAAAAATACTTTACGACAGAATGTATCAAAAACTTTTTCCAGAGAAAAAGCTAAAAAACTACTATTATGTAGAAATATCTTTAAAAGTTAAAGGTAGCAAAGTACCACAAATCAACAAACTATGGTTTGATGGAGTTGGAGCTATCGATAAAGTTGAAGAAGGATACAATGAAGATGAGGAAAGTAACTATGACGATTCCGAGGATGATAGTAGTTCAAAACATGATAAAAAGTTTAAAAACGAAACTGAAGAATAATAATAATTTTTACTATTACCAATAATAATAAAACCCACAGCAAACACTGTGGGTTTTTATTGTAAAAAATAAAATGCAAAAAAAATACTTTTTCTTACTTCTTATTCCATTCTTAGTTGCTACTTCGAATATTTGCTTTTCTCAACAAAAAACAAACATTTCATATCAGGCTGATATCCTAAGAGCTCATGAATTTGACAAAAGCATTAATGTTTTAGTAGGCAATGCCATTTTCACACATGATGGAACGTTAGTATATTGCGACAGTGCCTATTTTTATACAAATGACAATAAAATTGATGCATTTAGCAATATCAGAATAAAAGTAAGCGACACATTAAATATTTATGGAAATACATTAAAATATGATGGAAATACAAAAATTGCAGAAATACTTGAAAATGTTAAACTAATTGACAATCAAACGACTTTAACCACAAACTATTTGAATTATGATCGTAAAACAGGAATTGCAAGTTATTTTGATGGAGGTAAGATTGTTGATAAAGAAAATGTACTGACAAGTAAAATCGGACATTATTATACCAATAAGAAACAATTTTTCTTCAAAACCAATGTATTACTTGTAAATCCCAAATATACAATAGATTCCGATACACTTATGTTTAACACAATAACAGAAATTGCTTATTTCTTTGGTCCTACCAATATTGTTAGTAAAGAAAATAAAATATATTGTGAAAACGGATGGTACAATACCAAAACAGATAAGTCTCAATTCAGCAGAAATTCATGGCTGCAAAATAAAAACCAATACCTTGAAGGCGATAGTATGTATTATGACCGCAAAATAGGATATGGTGTAGCCTATAATAATGTAGTACTGATAGATACAGCAAAAAACATCACATTAAAAGGTAATTATATAGAAAACAACGAATTACTCAACAAATCATTAATAACTGACAGTGCTTTAGCTATATTGGTTGAAAATAACGACACTCTTTTCCTGCATTCCGATACTCTCAGAGCTTTATATGATACTGCTGAGAATATTGAGTATTTGCTTGCATTTAGAAAAGTTAAATTTTTCAGATCTGATATTCAGGGTTTATGCGATTCCCTTTCATTTGTTATGAAAGACTCTCTAATAAATATGTATTATAATCCAATATTATGGACTGAAAAAAATCAATTAACGGCTGATACCATTTTTTTACTTTCCGGCAAAAAGCAAATGAAAGAAATGTTTTTAAATTCAAATGCATTTATAGTTTCAGAAAGTGATACTTCGCAATACAATCAGGTAAAAGGGCGAAATATGCATGGCTTTTTTGCAGATAATCAACTATATAAAGTTGAAGTAAAAGGTAATTCAGAAACTATTTATTTTCTTAAAGAAGATAACAGTGATGATGTAATTGGAATAAATAAAGCCATTTCAAGTGATTTGCTTATTTTTATTAATAACAAACAAATAGAATCTATAACTTTTATTACAAATCCGGAAGGAACATTGTACCCATTAAATGAGTTAAATCAATCAGAAAGAATCCTTAAAGGATTTAAATGGCTGGACAAAAACCGACCTAAATCTAAATTTGATGTTTTTATTTGGTAAATTCTGTTGAAACCAAATTATTTCATAAGGATTTCCATCTCTTTTTGCATATTCTGAGCTTCATTACCAGCTTTTTCAGCAAAATCTTTCTCAGACGAAGCATATAAAATACTTCTTGATGCATTTATTAATAATCCACCGTCCTTATTCATTCCATAATGACAAACCTCTTGTAAACTGCCACCTTGAGCACCCACACCGGGAACCAATAAAAAATGATCGGGAACGATTGTCCTTATATTTTTAAGCATCTCTGCCTGAGTTGCTCCAACAACATACATCATATTCTCATCGCTCCCCCACTCTTTTGTTTTATACAAAACATCTTCATATAGATTTCTTTGATTCTCTGTCTTTAAAAATTGAAAATCAAAAGCACCTTTATTTGACGTTAATGCAAGAACGATAACCCATTTATCTTCAAATGATAAAAAAGGTTTTACCGAATCCTCACCCATATATGGAGCAACAGTAATTGCATCAAAATCATAGCCTTCTTTTGATAAAAATGCTTTTGCATATTGCTGAGATGTATTCCCGATATCTCCTCTTTTTGCATCAGCAATAGTAAAAACCTGATTTCTGAATTTTTCAAGATAATTAATGGTTCTTTCCAATGATAATAATCCATTTAAACCCATAGATTCATAAAAAGCCAGATTGGGTTTATATGCAACTGCAACATCAATTGTAGCATCTATTATTAGTCTGTTAAATTCGAATACAGGATCTTCTGCATCAAGTAAATGCATGGGAATCTTAGTAATATCGGTATCAAGACCAACGCAAAGAAAAGATTTCTTATGCTTAATTATTTCAATTAATTCTTGTTTTTTCATATACAATACAAAATTTATTAAACATATTAGCTTAACCTATAGCAGCTTTTAAACGCTCGGCATTTTCAGCCAATTGCAATGCATCAATAATATCCTGAATATCTCCATCCATAAAAGTAGCCAGATTATACATTGTATAATTGATTCTATGATCTGTTACACGGCTTTGAGGATAATTGTAAGTTCGTATCTTAGCAGAACGATCGCCTGTGGAAACCATTGTTTTTCTGGTTGAAGACATTTCTTCCAAATATTTCTTGTATTCCAATTCGTATATTCTTGATCTTAAAACGACCAGAGCTTTGTCATAATTTTTCAACTGCGACTTTTGATCCTGACAAGTAACAACTATTCCAGTAGGAATATGAGTTAGTCTGATTGCAGAATAAGTAGTATTTACAGATTGTCCCCCTGGACCTGATGCACAATATGTATCTTTACGAATATCAGAAACTTTTAAGTCAACGTCAAATTCTTCAGCTTCAGGAAGTACTACAACTGAAGCTGCAGAAGTATGAACCCTTCCCTGAGTTTCTGTTTGGGGAACCCTTTGAACACGATGAACTCCGGATTCATATTTCATCTGACTATAAACATTTTCTCCACTTACATTGATAATCACCTCTTTGTATCCACCAACTGTTCCTTCTGTAACATCTACCAACTCCACTTTCCATTTTCTGGCTTCACAATATTTAACATACATCCTGTATAAATCACCAGCAAAAATACTGGCTTCATCACCACCAGTACCAGCTCTTATTTCGATAATAGCATTTTTACCATCCTGAGGATCTGCCGGAATCAGCATCAAACGAATATCATCTTCCATTTTGTCTTTATCTTCGACCAATAAATTTAGTTCGTCTTTTGCCATTGCTCTGAAGTCCTCATCTTTTTCATTATTCAGAACTTCTCTGGTATGAGCAATATTAGCTATAATATTGCTGTATTTTTTATAAGCTTCAATAACTGGCTGTAGATCTTTAAAATCCTTACTCAATTTAATATAACGCTTCATATCCGACATAATTTCCGGATCGTTCATTTGTTCTCCAATTTCGAGATACCTTTTATTTATAGCTTCTAATTTTTCTAACATTTTTTACAATTTTTCAGTTTGCAAAATTACAATAAAATCCAATACATTAGTAGATTGATTTATTCAATAAGAAAGGACTTCTAATAAATTTTCCAGAATTTAATATTTAAATTCACCATAAGCTGATTTTATGGTTAGTTGTTTTGTATCTGATTTTTCACAATATCCAACAATTTTTGCTTTTATACCAAAAGATTCAGAAATTGAAATTATTTCTGATGCATATTGAGGATCTATATAGATTTCCATTCGATGTCCCATATTAAAAACTTTATACATTTCAGCCCAGGGTGTATTTGATTGCTCCTGAATTATCTTAAATAGTTCAGGGGTTTCGAACAGATTATCTTTTATGATATGCAAATTTTCAACAAAATGCAATACTTTTGTTTGAGCGCCTCCACTACAATGTACCATTCCATGAATAGTTGAACGATGATTTTCCAATATTTTACGAATAACCGGTGCATACGTTCGTGTAGGAGATAAAACCATTTTTCCGATATCCATACCTTCAATTCCAGACTTATCAGTTAATTTAAGATTACCCGAATATACTAAGGAATTATCAATTGAATTGTCGTAACTTTCAGGATATTTTAATGCATATTCCTTTGAAAAAACATCATGTCGGGCAGAAGTCAATCCATTACTTCCCATTCCGGAATTATAAAAATGCTCATAATTAGCTTTTCCATCAGAAGCTAACCCTATTATTACATCCTTATTTTGTATTTTATGATTTGAAATGATATCATTTCTTTTAGCTCTGGCTGTAACAGTAGAATCGACAATAATAGTTTTAACCAAATCACCTACATCAGCTGTTTCGCCTCCCGTTGAATGAATTCCAATTCCATTATCGCGCAATTCGCTTAAAATCTCTTCAGTTCCATTAATAATAGTTGAAATAACTTCACCCGGTATTAATTTCTTATTCCGTCCGATTGTAGATGAAAGTAATATATTGTCTGTTATCCCAATGCAGAGTAAATCATCAAGATTCATGATTATTGCATCCTGAGCGATTCCTTTCCAAACGGAAATATCATCAGTTTCCTTCCAATATATATATGCTAAAGATGACTTTGTACCAGCACCATCCGCATGCATAACATTACAATAATTATCATCTCCACCTAACAAATCAGGAATTACTTTACAAAATGCTTTTGGAAAAAGTCCTTTGTCAATATTTTTAATGGCATTATGTACATCATCTTTCGATGCAGAAACACCTCTCAAATCGTACTTTAATAAATTGTTCATGTCTTTAAACAAAACATCCCGATTGAGGTCGGGATGTTATTTTAATTTTTACTTAATGATTAACTTTTTCTTGTCCTTATCAATAGTTATCTCACCAAATTTACTTAAGGTTGGTTTATCGATAATTAATGAAATTTTCATGTTTTTCATTACGACAGCTTCAATATTTTTAACGATTGAATTTCCAAGTTTTATTGATTTTATGATCAATGTTGATTTTTCAACAATATTTCCATCTTTATCAATAGCTTTTTCATTTTCCTTGAAATCATTCCTTGAAATACGACCTTCTTTCAGGAAAACCTGAGCATCTTCATATGAGAAAGTAACGTTTTTAGCTTTATCATCAATTGCCATATTGAAAGAAACATTATTAACAATACATGGAATTAATTGAACACCATTAGCACCAATAGTAAATTCAACTATATTTTCCATAGGATTATTTATGATCGAAACAACCCCAATTGGTAAAGTATCATTTTTGGCTTCTGGAATATAATCATCACGTAAAATGCTAAATTCTGTTCTACGATTCAGCTGATGTGCAGCTTCTTTTTCATCAACTGTCCTTAACGTTTTAATATAATCATCTGTTAATGTTATGCCTGAAGAGAAAGTATATAATTTACCATTACGAAGTACGGAAGTTTCTTTTGATAATATACGTGGAATTCGTTCAGCATAACCTTTAGCTAACAATCGTCCTGATTGAATTCCTCTTAAAATCAAATAATCTACAACACTTTGAGCACGTCTTTGAGATAAAGTATCATTGGTTATAGGACTTCGACGTGAATCGGTATGTGATCGTAACTCGATAACTATCGTTGGGTTAGCTTCCAATGTTTTTATTAAATCAATCAATGAATCCTGATATTGCTCTTTTAATTCCCATTTTGCTAAGTCGTATAGAATTTCAGGTAATAAAATCGGATCTTTTGGAATTGGTCTTAATCTAAAATCATGAACAAAATCTTTATTTGCATTTAAACCAACTGTAGATTCGGTTCCTTCTTCTCCAAAATATTTATCTTTTTTAACAACAAGTTTGTAGGTAACATTGTGTATAAATTGTTTTTCATCAAATTTATATTTACCTTTTTTATCTGTTTTAGCTTCAACAGTAGTACCATCTGAACCAGTCATTTTAACAGAAACTCCATCTAATAACTGCAAAGTATTGTCATCTCGAATTGTACCCTGTAAAGTATAAAGTAGTGGAGGTAAATAGAATGACCAAATATCATCACCACCTCGGCCATCTTTGCGATTTGATGAGAAAAATCCTTTTTCACCTTCTGGGTAAAAAGTCATACCTAAATCATCACCATTGGAATTTAGTGGATAACCCATATTGCGGGCAGGTGTCCATTCACCATTTACAAAAGAAGATTTATATAAATCGTAACCTCCTAATCCAACTAATCCATTTGATGAAAAATATAAAGCTGTATCGTACCTAAGCGTTGGAAACATTTCTTTACCAGGCGTATTGATAGTAGTTCCTAAATTTTCAGCTTTTCCGAATGGTTTTGTTTTTTTATCACGTTTTGACATCCATAAGTCAAATTCACCAAAACCATTTGGCATATTAGAAGCAAAAACTATTGTTAATTCATCTGCACTTATAGCAGGGTGCACAAAGTCATAATCCTCTGAACCTAAATCAACAACTTCTGCTTCTTCCCAACCTTTACCTTTTTTGGAAGATTTATAAATCTGACAACCAAGTCTTTTCTTTTTTTCTACACCACATCTGGTAAAATAAATAGTATTTCCACTTTCATTAAAAGCAGCTTCTCCTTCATTAACTTCGGTATTTACCATTAAGTCCAAATCAAAAAGCTGAGGTGAATCCCAGTTACCTTTTCTATCTTGATTAATGGAAAAGAAGTCAGAGAATCCCATACCAGTCCATGCATCTTCACCTTTTCCAGTTACTCCTTCACCAGTTGAAGAATAAACCAATTCAAGGCATTTTTTTCTATCACTAAAGGCGGGTCGCCATTCATTGCTTTTTGAATTCCATCTTTTCATGTTAACAACCTCATAACGAGTGGGCTTATTAACCCAATCCTGAGCAGTTTTACAGGATTCAACACCATTTTTTGCTCTTACATCACCTGGAACTAATTTTAAATAATCCTGATAACTAAGCAAGGCTTCTTCATATTTCTGATTAACTCTAAGAGCATCAGCATAATACAAATAAACTTTTGGTTCTTGTTTAAAATAATTTACTTTTATAACTCTTTTATAAGCTAATTCAGAGTTCTTTGTATTGTTCATCATTCTATAGGCTTCAGCAATCTGAAATAGAATTCTGTTCTTTTCTGCTCTATTTTGCTTAACTTTTGTGTAAGCTTTTTTGTATTTATCAACAGAAATATTATACTGTTCCAATTTAAAAGCATCATCTGCCTCTTGGGTGTAATTCCTTTGTGCTGAAGCTGTTATGTGGCTAAAAGCAGTAATGATAAAGATTAATAAGATGGCTTTACAAGCTTTCATAATACTCAAATGTTTATTATATAATACAGGACGCTAAAATAATGAA
>CAIZXK010000420.1 GCA_903936865.1 uncultured Bacteroidales bacterium
ATGAATATGGAAAAGGAATGTATGAGAAGCGTATAAAACCATCCTATTATTCTTTTGATGTTAATGGGTGGCATTTCATCATACTGTCGTCAATACAACGTGATTATAATGGCGTTTATAAAGGTGGTATAGATGAAAAGCAGATAGATTGGCTAAAAATGGATATTTCTAAAACAGATAAGAAGACACCTACTATCATTATTACTCACATTCCTTTACTAACTCTTCAGTCTCAATATTTTTATGGCTCATTAGCTGTGAATTCAACAGGTGATGTTATTGTAAATTCGAAAGAAGTTCTTAATCTGTTTAAAGATTATAATTTAAAACTTGTTTTGCAGGGACATCTTCATTCCTACGAAAAGCTGGAAATTAATAATATAACTTTTATTACAGGTGGTGCAGTATGCGCTTCGTGGTGGAATGGTCCTTATCACAGTACAGAGGAAGGTTTTGTTGTTGTAGATATTGAAGACAACAAATTAAAGGCGGATTATCATGACTATGGATGGAATCCTGCAATAAAAAAATAATTTCTTAGCATTTTAAACTTATCTTTTCATAATTAATTTTTTATACTCAATAGTTCCGTTTTATCGGAACTATTGTTTTTTTTTCTAATCAATATCATAAATATAATTATTAGAAATCCTTTCGCATTAAACTATATATTTTTAATCATTTATCCTTATAAATCTGTGCGATTTTGAGTAAGTCGCTTTTGTAATATTAATCGTATATATTCCATTTGCTAAATCGCTAACATCTATTGGATTGGTATTTTTATCAATTAATATTTGTTTTACTTCAATGCCTTCAGCATTGTAAATACGTGCTATTGCATTGTATAAAACAATATCAAACAATATATTTAACTCATTAATTACAGGGTTTGGATATATAGAAAAACTATATACTGGACTTGTTTCATTAACTCCAACTGATAATCCAATCATATTTGAGGTATCTCTGCAACCCATATTATCAGTTACAACAACAAAGTACAATGAATTGAAAGGAGGAGTATATATCTGACTATTAGCACCTACAATCGGAGCTCCATTCATATACCATTGATAAGAATTATAGCTTCCGGTTTGAAAAGAAGAACCAATCTGAACAACTACAGGCACAGGAAGTGGATTTACATTAATTATAATATTCTGCGAAGTATCAACACCACACTTACCATTAATAATACATGAGTATGTTCCTGTATATGATGTATCAACATGATTTAATTGAAGTGTTGGTGTTGTATCATTCATCATTACATTATCTTTATACCATTGATAATGTAATGAAGTTCCAATAGTATTTACATATAGCAGTAAACTATCTTCGGCACAGATGCTGGCAGAAACTGACTGATTTATAACGTCAGGATGAAGGCATTGTGCATATCTTACCAGAAAAGCATTCCAGTTGCTGGCACCAAAAACATAATCATTAGCCGAAATATATAATATCCCTTTAAACCCGCCACCCAGATAATATGAATCCTGAGCAAATAGGTGAAATCCTTTATAGTATATCCCTGATGTGGCATTAAACCCATTTGCATATTTATAATTACCCAGCGAATCATAAGTAGCAATAAAAGCAGATGCAGATACATTAACAGGGCCTGGATTAATATCTGCTGATCCATAAGCATCTCCCATCAAATATATATTACCCCAATTATCTACATCAATTTTTAATGGCTGTACAGTACCTGTATTATTTCCAATACTAAAGCACCATAAAAAAGTTCCGGTTAACGAATAACGAGCAACAAATATATCGTCATAACTTGAATTGTTAAGGTAATGAATTCCTATGCCCGGGTCAAAATCTATATTGCCATAAAATCGACCGCTCACAGCTAATTGATGGTTTTGATTAATAGAAATCATTACCGAACTGATAGATGGACCACCTGAAGCTCCTCCTCCAATACTGAATGCAGATACATAATTTCCGGTTGTTATATTATATCGGGCTATAAGAGCATCACCTATTCCCTGTCCTGTAAATGATGCAACAGCAGCAGAAGGATCTGCATCAATTGTTCCTCTGTAAATCATACCGACAACTATATTTCCATAACCATCCAATGCCAATGAAAAGCCTTCTTCATTAAATGAAGGTTCATCTATAGAAAAAGCCCAGACATAATTTCCCGATGAATCGTATTTGGCTAGATACATTCCTCCGCTGGCAGTAGCATATAATTTATGTTCTGCTGCCGAAGGATCGAAATCAGATGAATCAGTAATACGACCTGTAATATATACATTACCATCATTATCTGTTATCATTTTATTCATATTTTCTGTTGAGAGACTGCTTCCTAATCTGAATGCCCATTTAAATAATCCATTGGTATTATATTTAGCAATATATAAATCGCGACCTGCTCCGGCTGCATTCAATAGAAAAGATGAAGCAGTAGGATCTGCATCCATCTGATTAATAAAATCTCCTGCTACATATATATTTTCAAGAGCATCTGTGGCAATTTCTTTAACCATACTCTGATCGGCACTATATAAACTAAAGCCCCAATGATAATTATGGAGCGTATCATATTTAGCTATAAATGCATTGTGATGGGTATTATTAACTGATGATACGTTGGCTATTACTCCGCTTGGATCTAAATCAATAGTGCCTGCAACAGCTCCACCTGTATATATATGCCCACTATAATCGGTTGTAATTGATATTACTTCATTTACATAAGAAGGACTATTTACACTTCCACCTGCTGCAATTCCCCATTGCGGAATTGCTGTACCTTGTGCGCATAATGCAACAGAATAAAAACATATCAGCAACAATATTACTTTTTTCATCTTATTAATATTTTATTAAGTATAATACCTGATTTATAAACTATTTATAGTTTTGTCTTTCAAACTTATATTTAAATAGTTTAATGATGTAAAATTACTCATTTATAAGTAA
>CAIZXK010000421.1 GCA_903936865.1 uncultured Bacteroidales bacterium
CTCCAATATTTAATAATTCAATACTTAAGGCCGACACACTTAAATTCTGGTTTAAGATTGATGCTGAAAATAATAAGGACGGTGGCTATATCGAATATAAGGATTATAATGGAAGTTGGTTAAGATTAGGAAGTATTTCATCGCTTGATACAAATTCTGTAAATTGGTATAATTCAACTACTACTGCCATGTGGACGGGTACAGGTTTGGGATGGCAACAAGCTAAATATGCTGTTTCTAAGATGACAAATCTTCCTCAGTACATACAATTCAGGTTTGTATTTTATTCAGATGGAGTTAATAACAACTATAATGGTTGGGCAATTGATGATTTTGAACTTACTTTACTTCCTATTCCTGATGATGCCGGAGTTATTGCAATTACAAATCCAAATGCATCTCTATTGGGAGATACCGTTTATCCAACTATCACAGTTAAAAACTTTGGGTTAAATCCATTAACTTCGATACCTGTGAAATATTCGGTAAACAATCAGACTCCGGTTTCTGAAATCTTTAATACAACGCTGGCTCCCGGAGCATCTGCTGATTATACATTCAATGCTTACTTTAAAGTTCTTACACAGCCTACTTATACTATAAAGGCTTATACAACTGTTGCTGGAGATTATTACACAGGTGCCGATACTACTACGAAAATAGTAAATGTTTCGCCCGCTTTAAATGATGTTGGTATTACCGGCATTATAAGTCCTACTGATATTGTTTCTTCCGGAAGTGTTATTACTGTTAAGGTAAAAATCAAAAATTTCGGTACAAATCCACTTACTTCTATTCCTGTTTCCTATCAAAGGGGAACCCAACCAGCTATAACTGATGTTTGGACAGGACCAGCCTTGAATTTGGGTGATACCGCTATTTTCTCATTTACAACAACATTCACGGTTCCGTTGGGTAGTTCGTTTGCATTTAGTGCATTTACAACTCTTGCTAATGATGCTTACATTCCAAATAATAAGATTACCAAATCCATAACAATCAGCACAACAATACCTGGCAATGCCGGAAATATTTCATCAGCTGAACCTGTTTTTGGTGGTGATACAATTTGTTTCCCTATTTCAGCAACTGCTCCAAAAGTTGTTACTTATACTGTGCCAACTATTGGAAATGTATCTAATTACGTTTGGAATTATACTGGAACCAATGTTACATTTACTACAAACGATACTACAACATCAAATTCAGTTACAATATCTTTTGATCCGAGTGCAACAAGTGGTTTATTAACTGTTTATGGTTTCAATACAATAGGTAATGGCAATACTTCACCAGCATTTTCTATCGATATTATTCAAAATTGTACTATTGGAATTGAAGATAACCTGATGGATAATTTCTGGATGAGCCAGAATATGCCTAATCCAACTAATTCAAATACAGTTATCGAATACAATATCCCAAAACAAGGTGATATTTCTTTTGAGATTGTAAATATGATTGGTCAAAGTATCTATAAGTTTAAGGAAACCAAAGAATCGGGAAGACACAGCATTAATCTTAATATTTCTGATATGCCTGATGGTATTTATTATTATACGTTGATTTATAAAGGCAATCGGTTGGTTAAGAAAATGATTGTAAATAAATAGTTTTTAGTTTTTTTCATAATGTAAAGCTGCTTCGGAAACGGGGCAGCTTTTTTTATATCCATCATCAATGAAGATATCGGCATCCTTAGTATTAATTATGCTATAATCAATGAAGATATCGGCATCCTTAGTGTTAATTATGCCATAATCAATGAAGATATCGGTATCCTTAGTGCTAATTATGCCATAATCAATGAAGATATCGACATCCTTAGTGCTAATTATGCCATAATCAATGAAGATTTCGGTATCCTTAGTGTTAATTATGCCATAATCAATGAAGATTTCGGCATCCTTAGTTTTAATTATGGGGAGTATAAATAAGTTTGTGTAAACACAATTATGCCAATACCTTTACTCCTTAA
>CAIZXK010000422.1 GCA_903936865.1 uncultured Bacteroidales bacterium
CCAATAGCTCCTTTTTTATTGGCTCTTAATAATGCTTCACCAAAACATTCAGAAGCATCAAATTTATTTGTAACACAGCAGTTACCAACCATTAACGGATATTTGCTTTCATTTTGTAGTCCTGCTACATCAGTAACATTAAAAGAAGGATCAACCCAACCATCAGAACCCCCGTGTGCAGAATAGTTTACAAAACCAACTCCATTACTCACATTTTGGATAATTTGTGCTGCACTATTCTGAGATGCCGGATATAAATAACTACTGCAATTATAACCATTTGCAGTGTTAAAATATGTTGATGTTCCATAATTAACTTGTCCGTTTGCATGAACTGGTCCAAAACTTGCATCAACTCCGGCAATCATAACAACATTATTTAAAAATGAATTGTCAGGCATTAGATATTTTTCGTATTGCAAGGTTTTGTCTATTTGTGATTGTAACTGACTAACTGTCTGTGCCGAAAATCTTCCATAATACATTTCAGGAAAGAAATCATTTGTATATTCACAGTAATACAAGTCTGAAACATGTGTACCAGTAGTTCCCGAAAATGCAGGAATCTGAGCAACATCGCCTACAAAAAGAACGTAGGTAGGTGCAGGATCAGCTTGTGTGCCAGCATTATAAAGTGATTGTAAATAATTTTTTATTGAAGTTGTAGTTGTTCCAACGGAAGCATTATTTGTATAAGCTTCTATCACCTTAAACCCTTTTTTAGTTTTCCATTGGATAAATGGTTGTAAAATTGTTTGAAACATAGGGTCTGAAACGATTACATATTTAACTGGATATTTTGTAATGGAATCTTTAAATACGGTATTTACACCTGTATTTATTAATTTTGATTCAAAGCTGTTGAACAATACGGAATAATTTCGCAGTTTTTCAGCTTTAGTAGTTGATAAATCAGCATTTTCGAAACGTATTTCTGCTTCAATATTTGTATAAACCTTTATGATATTTGTAACAGGATTGTATTGAACCGGCGAAATGTTTAAACGGGCAATTCTTACACCACGCATAATTCCCAAGTATTCAACATTTGCTAATGGTAAGGAAAGTAATTGATTTTTAGTATATTCTTCCTCATTAATTACTAAAGCTTTCTTTTCTTTATCGCTTTTAAAAACAGAGGCCTGATTGGGAATTATCTTGCCTGTATATCCTAATGTATTAAGATTGTATGTTTTAACCTCTGCATTCTTTATATTTATTTTAATAGTTGCTCCGTAAGGTATTTCAATAAGATTTCTTAAAACAGGAAATTGTGGTTTTCCTACTTCATTTCCTGAAGTATATCCCTGTATTTCTATTTTTGTAAACAAGCCTTTATCAGTCATTATTGTTGCTAGTCCTAATTCTGCAACACTATTTTTAATAACGAATCCGGTTTCTGTATTTTCCTTTACCTGCAACATTGTTTTTTCAGAAATACCTGTTCTGATATACTGTGCATTTGCATGGTTTATTAAACCGCATATTAACAATATGAAAATAAATGTTAGCTTTCTCATTTGAATTAAGTTTAAAAATAAGAGTTAATTTTCTAATTTGC
>CAIZXK010000423.1 GCA_903936865.1 uncultured Bacteroidales bacterium
CATTATAAAAAAATATTTTTAATAATTTAAATTATAAATTTCATGAAAAGATTTACATTCTTTGTATTTTTATTCTTTTTTGCTGCAAGTGTTTTTGCACAAACAACCGAAACTGCTCCATCTAATGGAGGTTTTGCTGGTTCTCCATTAAAATCAACTGCAACAATGTGGACATTGCAATTTGGTTCGAATATCTCAACTCAGTTATGGGGACCAGGTACTTATGGTATCGAATCTGATGGAACACATTTGTTTATTACAAAATGGGCCAGCAACAAATTTTACAAATTAACTACAGCTGGTGCATTGGTTGATAGTTTTTCTGTTACAGGTACACTTACTGGTGGTATCAGAGATTTAGCCTATGATGGTACTTATTTCTATGGTGCTTCTAATAGCAATACCATTTACAAAATGGATTTTGTTGCTAAAACTATTGTATCTACAATTGTTTTACCTGCAGGGTTTGCAGTTCGTCACATTTCTTATGATCCAACAGCAAATAGTGGAGCAGGTGGTTTATGGGTTGGTCCATGGAACATTCAAGGTCCAAGACTTTACAGTATGACTGGTACTTTACTCGATTCTATTCCTGCTGCAAACTTAGGTACTTATGGAGCTTCAGGTTCTGCTTATGATAATGTAACTCCTGGTGGTCCTTATTTGTGGTTATATTCACAAACTACTGCAAATAATAAAAACGATTTAGTTCAGGTTAAATTAGCTACAAAGCAATTAACAGGAATTGTTCATGATATTACTCAAGAAATTCCTGCTATTTTAGGAGTTTCTTCTAGTGGTGGTTTATTCCAAAAAACTAATTTAATTACAGGAACAACTACTTTAGGTGGATTATGCCAAGGTGTAGCAATTTGGGGTTATGATTTAGCTTCAACAATTCCTCCTGCAAACGGTATGGTTATAAATTCTTTAAACCTGATGAATTCTGTTCAGGTTAATACACCTCAAACTTTAGCGGGAATGTTAACCAATTCTGGATCAACACCTGTTACTTCAATGAATTTGAATTATTCTGTAAATGGTGGTGCTAATGTAACTCAGGCACTAACTGGTTTAAATATTGCTGGTTTAGCTACTTATAATTATTCACATGCTACAGCATGGACTCCTGCAACAACTGGTACTTATATTATTAAATTATGGGCTTCCGATATCAATGGTAATGCTACCTTATCAAGCGATACAATTACAAAAACCGTAAATGTGATGACTACATTGGTATTCAAAAAAGTTGTTCTTGAAGAATATACCGGTATTCATTGTACCTTTTGCCCAGATGGACATAAAATTGCAAATGCCTATAAAGCTCTACACCCAAATGATGTTTTCTTAGTAAATATACATCAGGGAAGTTTTTCTACTCCTTCTGCAGGTGAACCTGATTTCAGAACTTCTTTTGGTGACGCATTAGCTAATCAAACCGGTTTAACAGGTTATCCTTCAGGAACTATTAACAGACATGTATTTTCTCCTGCCACAACAACAGCATTAAGCAGATCTGCATGGGCTGCTAAAGGAGACGAAATGCTTGCCACTCCAACATATGCTACAATGAATATAGACTCTGCTGTTGTTGATGTTCAAACCAGAGTTTTATCAGTTTATGTTAAAGCAAATTATATTGGAAGTGCATCTGCTGTTAACTTAATGAATGTTGCCTTATTACAAAACAATATTGAAGGTCCACAAACCGGTGGTTCTACTAATCCTGCTCAAATGTTACCTAATGGCAAATATAATCACAACCATGCTTTACGTCATTTATTAACAGGTCAATGGGGTGATACAATTGCTGTTACTTCAGCTGGAACAACTTTCACAAAAGTTTATAACTACACATTACCTAATTCTATTGTAAATATTGATTTAGATTTAGGAAACCTTGAAATTATTGGTTTTATCGCAGAAGGAAAACAAGAAATTATTACCGGTGCTGAAAAATCAATTACTTTAAATAATATTTTATATTCAAAAGATATTTCAATTGAAAGTATTACTACTGCTGATGAAATTTGTGCTCCTGAATTAAAACCTGTATTAAGAGTTAAAAACTTAGGTGCTGAAGTTGTTACTTCTATTTCTTTTACTTACACTGTAAACGGAGGAACTGCTGCAACTTATAACTGGACTGGCTCTATTTCTCCTTATGCTTCTGCCTTAATTGAAATGACAACAGTAACCGGATTTACAGTATTAGCTTCAAACTCAATTACTGTTGGAGTTGTTAATGTAAATGGTGCTGCAGATCAAAATGCAGCTAATAATAGCAAAACAAAATCAAATATTTTACAAACCAGTAATACCACAAGTGGTTCAACAGGTCACGTATTTACATTTACTCAAGACAGATATGGTTCAGAATCAAGCTGGAAAATCGTTGATGATGGAACCGGTGCCACTATCGCTTCAGGAGGTCCTTACACTGACTTAGCTGCTACTGGAACTTTAGCACATACTGCTAATGTTACATTTTCAGCTACTGGTTGTTATACTGTAATTGCTATGGATTCTTATGGTGATGGTATCAATGCTGGCTATGGTGCAGGTAGTTACAAATTAGTAAATGCTGCAAACCAAACTGTTATTTCTTCAACTGGTCAATTCCAAACTGAAGAAAGAAAGATTTTCAATTTAACATCACTAATTGGTATTGAAGAAACTGCTGCTTTATCAGGATTTTCTGTATCTCCTAATCCAGCAAAGGATAATGTACAACTTACTTTCAACATAAGCGATAGCAAAGAAGTTAATGTAAGTATTTACAATAACCTTGGTGCTGTTGTTTACAGTAAAAATGAAGGTACTTTAACTTCAGGAAACCATACAATCAATGTAAAGGTTAATGGCTTATCAAGCGGTATATATTACATGAGCGTAAAAGCCGGTGATAATACAATTGCTAAAAAATTAGTTATCGAATAATTTTATAATATTCAATCAAAAAGGAATAGGGTGTGAACCTTATTCCTTTTTTTAATATAAAAATAAATGAAAAGAATATCAGTTTTAATTTTGAGTTTTTTGCTAATTGCAACCATTGGTTTTACTCAAAACATTAAGCTTATTTATAATGGAACCACTTTAAATAATAATGCTTCAATAGATACATTCGGTTCAAATTCCTTATTGTTTGCTATCCCATTGGTTATTAAAAATAATACAAGCTCAACTGCACAAATAAAAGTAAAAAAGACAGTTCATTTTTCTGTTCCCGGCTCAGATGTTTCTTTCTGTTTTGCAGAAAACTGTTTTGATCCAACTGTTATTGTTTCTCCAACTACTGCAATTATAAATCCAAATGCAACAGATTCTTCTTTTACATCAGATTATGCAGCTAACGGACATAATGGTGGTACTTCTGTTACTTATGCATTTTACAATATAAATGGAACCGGAGACACAGCTAGAGTAACTTTTAATTTCAATACTTCTGTCAACGTTAATGATATTTCAAAATCTGATATTTATTTTTCTGATGCTTTTCCTAATCCTGCAAGTTCAATTACAACTATTGCTTACAACTTGCCTAAAGTAACAAAAACTGCCAGCATTAGAATTTCTAATATTTTAGGTTCTAAAGTTACAGAAATTGCTTTACAGGATTTAAATGGAAAGAAATCAATTGATTTAAACGATTTTACAAAAGGTATTTATTTTTATTCGCTTTTGGTAAATGATAAAATCTATTATACTAAAAAATTGGTTGTAAAATAATCTTTTCTCTTTAGTTTGAGAACGGAAAAAGCCTGATTGTTTAATGCAATCAGGCTTTTTTATTGTAAAATCATTTTAACCTTAAATCCAAACTCTTGTCATTCTCCCCTATTCTTCAAAAGTATATCATAAGCGACATTCTTAACATTGATGACGCCGTTCTTAACATTGGTTACGCCATTCTTACTATCGGTTACGTCGGCGTAATTGATAGCAAGAATGGCGTAGGATCTTCCCTAAATGGCGTAATCAATTATAAATATGGCGTATGATCATTACAGAATAGCGTATACTCAATTTTGAATGGCGTAAAGCATTTTCAGAAAGCAGAAAGGTATTTTAAGATTAATGAGGGAAATAAATCAGTTCTATATTTCAATTCAGAATAAAATCATCAGAAGCTGGACTTTAGCCAAAAACAATAAACATTGGTATGTTATTACAAAAAAAGCCGATAGTAAAAAAATACTATCGGCTTTCTGATTATTATCGTGAAATATTTATTCAACTAAATCTTTTCCATGACATTGTTTAAATTTTTTACCACTACCACAAGGACAAGGATCGTTACGGCCAACTTTTTTCTCAACTCTAACAGGTTGAACTTTCTCTTCACTTTGAGTACGATTGGCAGTTGGTGTAGCAGCCTGCTCTTCCCTGCTGGTTTTAAGTTTACTCAAATCAGTATGCTGAACTCTTGCTTCCTTCACATTTGAAGAGTCTTGTATAGGCAATTTACCTAAACATAAGAATGAACTGATTTCCTTGTTGATATCCTGAATCATTGTTTTAAATAATTCAAATGATTCAAATTTATAGATTAACAAGGGATCTTTCTGCTCATAAGTAGCATTCTGAACAGATTGCTTCAGCTCGTCCATCTCACGCAATTGTTCTTTCCATGCATCATCAATTAAAGCCAGCGTTAAGCTTTTTTCAATAGCAGTAATTACCTCTTTACCTTTTGAATCATAACATTTTTTTATTGGAGCTACAATATTCAAGGTTTTTTTACCATCAGTAATCGGAATGGCAATATTTTCATATCGGCTTCCATTATTTTCATAAACATCCTTAATGATAGGAAAAGCATGTTCGGCCATCACAAGCGATTTGTTATGATAGGAATTATAAGCTTCATCAAATACCTTATCGGTAATTTCATCTGATTTCATTGCAAAAAATTCCTTTTCAGAAACAGGAGATTCTATACCAAAATTACGGATCAGCTCCATATTAAAGTTGTTGAAATCCCTCGATTCCAGATGATCATTCACAATGTTATCGCTAACATCATACATCATATTGGAAATATCAATTGGTAAACGATCACCATAAAGTGCGTTTCTACGTTTTTTGTAAATAACTTCACGTTGTGAATTCATTACGTCATCATATTCCAATAAACGCTTACGGGTACCG
>CAIZXK010000424.1 GCA_903936865.1 uncultured Bacteroidales bacterium
GAACAACATCTTTTGCAATGCAGGCATTTATCAATTCCATCTGAAACTTTACAATACGGTTCCAGGTATCGAATAGCATGATACCGGCTTCTTCTTCATAGTAGTTGCCATAATCGAGTAACCAACGCTGTTCCTGGCTGTATGGCATGGAAGAAACGTATCTGAAGCCATGATGCTGCACAATACGTTTAGGGGATTTAAAACCGAAGCGTTCCTCATTGCCACGATTTGTTGGCGAAACTTCCTGATCGTACTGAGATTTGTTGATGGTTAATGCTTCGTCGATAATTTCCCGATCCACATTAGGACCTCGTCCGGAGCCTGCTCTATCCTGCGAAAGTAATAAGTAACCATTTCCACTGGCAAAAGAGATAAAGTTTTCATACTTCATTATTTTTTCATAAGGACTAAAGAAGTGTTTAGGAGGTTTGCGTCCAATAACATAATCCTTATCTTTTTCATAACCCAATGATTCGAGGAACTTAAATGTGGATGGCAATGTGCGTGTAAAAAGCTGCCCGTAAGTTTGTCCGGTTACTGCTGTTACCGCTCGTGGCATGTATTTATTGGTGTTGTTTATTTCCCAACCAATTATAAAAGATTTTCCGGTACCACGTCCCCAAACATTAACTTCGCTTTTTGCGTTGTTTATTACACTAATAAGCTGGGGATTATTAAGGCTTACCACTTCATTTATCATGAGTTCATCTCCTGTTCTGCTTCTTCAATGGTTATTTCCTTACCGGAAAATAAAGCTTTATTGAGTTCTCTCAGTGTTCCATCAGGTAGTTTATGAAGGTTGTCAATATCGAGTTTAACCGTTGTATTATTATTTTGGACAAGAATATAAAATGAATGTTTTTCATTACGTAACGGATCATCCATATTTTCAGGTTTTTCTCCAATGGCCTTTATCATGTTTGCATGTTCTAGTGCAATTACTTTAAGTGCATGATGACTTCCTATGTTCCTGGCACGTTCTATGTTTTTTACAATATCATTCATCAGCCATATTTTCCAGAAATCGAAGTTGAATGTATGGATGGTATTGTAAAGCTTCATTGCTAATTTAATATCTTCATAAGCCTGTCTTTGCGATATTTCCTTGTATTTAACTTTAAGAAGTGCAACTGCAGTTTTTACAACTGGGTTTTTATCTAAAATCTTAGCTGCTGACAATACCCGGTCTAACATATATTGATGTTCTTCAGATAATGGCGAATTATCAGGATCTATAATGTGAGCTTTTATAAGTTCATACCTGGTGTCTGCTAATGCTAATTTACTCATTGCGTGCTTTGTTTTGATATTCTTTCATTAGTTGTTGTGCCGGAGAAGAGCCGTTTAAGGCAGAACTTAAAATTGATTTTCTTAATTCAAATTCTGTAATTGTCCATCCTTTAAAATATGCTTTGTAAGCTTCTCCTTGCTTTGTTACTATAAGTTCTATAAATTCATCTGCATCAACTTCAATATTTATGGCTATTTCTTCCGGTGAAAAAAATAAAGAAGCCATCATTTCAATTTCTTTAAGTTGTTCCTCTGTTAAATTCATCTGTAAGTATTTTATAGTCAAAATCAAAAATTTCTTTATCTGTAAAAATGATACCTCTTTCCATTTTAGGGTTATCAGTAGCGTTTTGACTGGTAACTATGGTAATATTCCATTTATCATTCCAAATCAGCGCTACTTTTGCATGAACAGATATACACTTGTAATCAAAGCTTTTAGTAAGCATCTGAAAAGGTTTTGGGCTCATCACCTTAACTCTGTTATCAATCAAAATTTTAATATCAGCTATCAATCCTGCCGATTTGTAATAATTGAGCGATTCAATGCTTTTTTGGCTAAAACTATAGCTTGTCATCAGTACATTAGAAGTTCCGCATTGTTTCAAAACATACAATATCAGCTTCACCAGGTTAAAATTTGCCCAGCTGTAAAAATGTATGGTTTTACCTGGTATTATCTCACCAATGCTTTTAGTTATAATGCAATTTCTATCCGCTACATACAGTGTTTTATTTTCTGTTGTAAAACAAAACTCAGGTTGCTTTGCAGCTTCCTGAGTTTTCGTAGAATCAGCTATTGTAGTGGTATTAATCAGCAAGATCAATTAGTTTAAAGTCAATACTTTCAATTTTCTTTATTTTTTTATCTATTCTTTTTTCAATGCCTTTTCTTTTAGGACTTTCTGGCATTGGATTTGCTTTTTTCTGTTTTGTTTCCGATTGGAATTCGAGTAAGTTTTTATCTTTTGATAATGAACGCTGAATGCTTTTCTTTAGTTCTTTTAATTCTGTAATAGTAGCGGGAAGTTCTTCTTCTGTATGTTCAGGTTCGGGAGCAGGTTTGGCAAACAATTCATTGATATTAGGAATTACCTTATCGTTATAGTAAGCTTCTTTTACAGCATATAGGATATCAATAAGATTAGACATTCTTTCAATCTCATCGGATAAATCTTTGCGATCATTTACTGTGGTTTCATTATTCCCTTCCATAGCACTCATACTGGCATGAAGTTTACTTCTATCGGCAATAAGTTTTGAAAGCTCGGCTGTTACCATTTTTACTTCTTCCGGAAGCTCGGTTTCATCTTGTTTTATTGGCAATTCAATTTCCTGAACTTCTTTTTTTTGCTCCAGCATATCTGAAATGCCAACTGCTTTGCATAGTTCATATTTCAATTTACCTTCATATCTGAGTTGTCTTCCGGGAAATAACCTGGCTATCACTTTGTTTTTGCCAAACTGAGCAAAAAGATTGCATCCTTCATTGTAATCACAACCTTTTTCTATCCATTTTTCTACTGATTCTTTTGACATATAAAAATTTTTAAAAAAGAAGCCCTAATTTTCAGGGCTTCTTTTTGGTTTTGATTTAGTTTTACTTACAGATACCTCTTTTTCAAGGTAAGGGAATCCGGAATTATATAATTCGTCGAGAATTGGGTATGGAACCGGTAAACTGAAGTCAATTTTACCAAATTGTCTTGTTACAACAATTCCAGGAGCAATTCCTTTTAGTTTATACCTTTGAATACCCATAAATTAGATAACTGGAGATACATTAATAGTTAATGGGATTGAACCAGGATACTGATA
>CAIZXK010000425.1 GCA_903936865.1 uncultured Bacteroidales bacterium
ACACATTTCTTATTTGGAAATTGAAAATGGATTTGACATTGTTTCATATATTAAAAATATTAATGAAAATCCATCTGAAATCAAAATCACTGCTAATGCTGATATGATTTCATCAAAATCATCTATCAAGCTTTTTAGAATTGATTCTCAATTTGTGGATTTTGAAAAAATAAAAACCGAATTCTCTGAATTAAAAATCAGTATTAATAATGAAATCGGTAATGATTATATAAGGGTTTATTTGTTTGAAATTTTTTAAATACAAGATTATATGAATAACACAAAAATTGAATTGATTGCTGATTTTATCAGTAAATCAAAGACAAAGAAATTTCTCTATACTTTAAAAGACAAAGAAATTGAAAATGATTTAAAAGTATTGTTTTTAGAAAAATCACAAGTAGAATTAAGCATAGTTTCAGTTTCTGACACTTATACAATTTTGATAGAAATAATAAAGCTAATAAAGTCAACAATAAATCTAAATAATGCCTATACTTTAGAGGAATTTAAGTTTTCTGATGATGTTTCTGAGCAATCGAAAAATGATTTACCGAAGAAATGGTATTTGTACGTTTATGAATATAAACCGGAGTGATGATTGATATAATAATTACTACAAATCCTGTAATGTTTTGAAATTTATAAATGAGATCTCATCTCCAAATTGGGGGTGTTTGTTTTTTTTGTATAATTGCTGGATATAGTGTAATATTTATTCTTGTTATCTTGACAAAAATTTAAAAAGAAAATAAATACCTAATTAATATGAACATAATAAACACTGATATTTTGATTAAATTTGGATTTGAAATTAAATCTTATAATTCAAATAAATACTATGAGAAAAATGGATATATTTTAGTATTCAATTTAGGAGTTTGTGAAATTTGCACAATTGTTTCAGATCAGATTATTATGACAAATTTATTTATTGAAACTATTGATGATTTACTCAGACATTATAAGGAAAATACTGGTAAAAATCTATCTGTTATTATCAAGTAATTGTTAAACATAATTTCAATACTTCATCTTTTATAAAATATAAATTATAAATAATTTTGCACTAAAGCAATATTATTTTTTTCAATAGAAATAATTAATAACAATGAAAAACATTAAAATAGTACTTTTTGCATTCTTAGCTTTATCTTATGTAGGGCTTAATGCACAGGAAACCATTGAGGAATATAAGAAAAAGGAGCAGGAGAAAATAAAGCAAATGGAAAACCAAACACAAGATGGAATAAATCGTTTGCAAAAGGAATATGCAGATTATGTAAAGAGACATGATGATGAATTTGCTGATTATCTAAAACAGGAATGGAATAGTTTTGAAATATTTGCCGGTAAAGAAAAACCTTTAAAACCTAAACCTAAAGATATTCCTGTTGCAAATCCTAATGAATTGCCAAAAAATCCTGCAATTATTAAACCCAAAGATATTCAAACTCCTGTTTTGCCAAATCTTAAACCAAAACCGTCAGATTCAATACGCAAACCAGCTGAAGATAAACCAAATGGAAATATTGCCAATTTTGAATTTTATGGTACGACTATTTCAGTTCCTTGCGATATTGAAATGGCTCATTGTAATATCGCATCAATTAACGAAGAGGGTGTTGCAGGTTTTTGGAATAAGGCAAGTAAAACAAATTACACCCCTGCTGTTGAAAACCTGCTGAAATTAAAAGCTGATTTGAATCTGAATGATTATGCATATTATCTTTTAGTAAAGAAATTTTCAAAAGCTTTATATGCATCTAATGATAATCTTGAGCAGTTAATGTGCTGGTTTATAATGGTCAGATCAGCTTATGGTGTAAGAGTTGCAATTCAGAATACAAAAATAGTGTTGCTAATTCCAGCTAACCAAAGTATCTATGAATTGAGCTATCTCAATATAGATAGAATAAACTATTACGTTTTCCCTTCATTAAATTCAGGAAGTATTTACACATACAATAGAGATTATTCATCATCAAGTTCAGCAATTGATTTTAATATTCCATCATCATTAAATATTAGTGAAAAAAGGGGAGAAAAAAAATTAACTTTTGAGTTTGAAAATAAAAATTATACTTTTAATGCAAGTTATAATACATCAATAATTGATTTTTACAAAGATTATCCATTGGTTGATCTGTCTGTTTATTTTAATGCAGCAGTTTCAATGCAAGCTAATAAGTCTTTAACCCATGCATTAAAGCCAATTATATCAACTATGAACGAAATTACGGCAGTCAATTTTATACTGCATTTTGTTCAGACTACATTCTCATATAAAACAGATGATGAACAATTTGGCAAAGAAAAATTCTTTTTTGCTGAAGAAGTTTTGTTTTATCCCTATTCTGATTGTGAAGATAGAGCCGTGTTTTTTTCATATCTTATACATGAGCTGTTGGGATTAAAAGTTGTCGGTTTAAACTACCCAGATCATATTGCTACTGCAGTTGCATTTTCTTCTCCTCAATCGGGAGATTATTTACTATTCAAAAATTTAAAATATAGTATTGCTGATCCAACTTATATAAATGCTAAAGTAGGCATGTCAATGCCTCAATATAAAAATGTTTCACCCATAGTTATAGAAATTAAAAAGTAAGGATACGATTTTATGTATTCAATTTTTACTTTTATTTTAAAATAATCCTTCTATTTGGAATGATTATAAATTTCACATTTATTTCACAACTAATGTATTTCGGACTTTTAATTTATTTACTTTTGTTGTAACAAAATAAAAACCATGAATAAAGAACGTACGCCAACAATATCTCCTACATATTTTATCAATCTGCTTATTGGTTTATGATCTTTAAATATATATGAATAAAATAATCAATTAATTACAAACAACATGAAAAAATTAAGTTACATTTTAGCAGCAATTAT
>CAIZXK010000426.1 GCA_903936865.1 uncultured Bacteroidales bacterium
CCCCCCCCCCCCCCCCCCCCCCCCCCCCTTTTTAATGATCCGGCGACCACCGAGATCTACACATAGAGGCACACTCCTTCCCTACACGACGCTCTTCCGATCTGCTGGTATGGTTTATTTTATCATCTATTGCAGATAGAAAATTAGCGATTTTGGTTTGTTCGGACAGAGAAGGAATTAATATTTCCATATCTGCAAAAACTGAAATCCAATGCCTTCCGTGACCACCAATATCGTAATTAATCATTTGCATTGCTTCATAAATAAATTTGATGTTTGTACCCATTTTAGGTTTTAATATCTTCATTGCAGAAGATTTTGCCTTAAATGGGAAATTTACAAATTGAGTTGCTGTTGTAAAATCATCAAATATTATAACAGGTAAATTATTGTTGAAAATACCTGTTGTTTCATCAGTATAACCCAGAATAAATGTTTTGCCAGCCGTAACAACTGGTGTTTCATAATTATCATTATATTCAATACTTGAAACTAAGTAATTGGTTGGTTGCTCATATTCTAAACATTCCCCCAATTTCTTTTCTTCCCAATCACTATAATCCTTATCATTATCTACCCCATCGACTTCGCTCAGGGCAGGCCTAAACCTGATTTGTTGCGAAAATATCTTTTGCATTACACCTTTTTTGTATTGCTCTAATAAGGTTTTCTTTTGCTTTAGTTGGGTTAGTTTATCATCTACTGCCGTGAGGAAAGAAGCGATACGGTTTTGTTCGGGGAGGGAGGGGAAAGAAAGCAAAATACTATTGATACTTTGGAAATTTAATCCTTCTCTACCACTACCTGTCTGTAATGAATTAAATATTTTTTGTCCTTTTTCTGAAGCAAAAATAGGTTGAATAAATCTCGGGTTGTTATTTCTATTAATTCTAATAATACAAACATGTTGATTTACATTACCTACTGAGAAATTTTCTGGAACAACACAACTTCTACCTAAAGATGCTCCTGTAATATTCAATAAAATATCATTTGGTTTAACAACACTATTTTTCATTGTGTTATTTATTTCAATCGGAATAAATGTTGAATTTTCATAGGATAATCTGTTTTCAAAAACATTTTGGCTTCTTATAAATAAAATACCATTTTCTGTATAAACACTTTCCCCACCTAAAGGAGTCTTCCCACTATTTATTTTAACTGCGATTTCCCCTAACTTCTTATTTTCCCATTTATCGGTAAATTCAGGAAACCGCAATTTAGGTTTTGTATTTTGCTTTTCCATAATTAGAAAGGAGTTGAAATATTAAGTTCTTTGCAAAATGAAGCAATGGTATTATCGGTATCGAGTATTAGTTTGTCAATTTCCTGTAGTTCAGTTGCTATATGATTAATATCAATGCTGTCTTCGGCTTCAAATGTATCTACATAACGTGGGATATTGAGGTTGTAATCGTTGTCGGCTATTTCCTTTAATAAAACACGTTTACTGTATTTTTCAATATCAATACGATTGCGATAGGTTTCAAATATTTTATCAACATCAGCATCACGAAGGTAATTTTGAGTTTTAACCTTTTCAAACTCATTGCTGGCATCAATAAAAAGAACATCATCGGGATTTTCACGACATTTTTTAAATACCATAATGCAAGTGGGTATAGATGTACCATAAAAGATATTGGCAGGTAAACCAATTACAGCATCGAGATAATTGCGGTTTTCTATCAAATACTTACGTATATGCTGCTCTGCACCACCACGAAATAAAGCACCATGAGGCAATATAACTGCCATAGTGCCATTATCTGCCAAATGATGAATCATGTGTTGTACAAAAGCATAATCAGCCTTACTGGATGGGGCAAGTTTGCCATATTGACTAAAACGGTCATCAGATGTAAATAAAGGATTGGCACTCCAATTGGCAGAAAAAGGAGGATTGGCAACAACCGCTTCAAAAGTCATACCCAAATGCTGAGGGTGCTCAAGTGTATCTTCGTGTTTTATGTTGAAACGGCTGTAATGCACCCCATGCAATATCATATTCATACGGCAAAGGTTGTATGTGGTGCGGTTCATTTCCTGCCCAAAGAAAAAAGAAACATCAGCTTCTTTATCGAGCCTGAGCAACAGAGAACCAGAGCCACAGGTAATGTCGTATGCTGATTTGATTTTGGTTTTGCCCATAGTAACTATCTTAGCCAGAATTTTGCTCACTTGCTGCGGAGTGTAAAATTCGCCTGCTTTTTTGCCTGCACCACTTGCAAACTGAGCAATAAGATATTCGTAAGCATCGCCCAAAACATCGGAATCGGTTTCCTGTAGTTTGAAATCTATCTTGTCGAGATGAGATAAAACCAAAGAGATTGTAGCGTTACGGGCATCGGGTGTTTTGCCGAGTTTAGTACTGTTTAAATCCATATCCTCGAAAAGATTGTCGAAATCTTCTTCACTCTCTGTACCCATTGTGCTGAGCTGGATATTGATAAGGATTTTTTGTAAATCTTCAAGAATAAAATTATTTTGTCCTTCTATTTTGCTATTTCCTTTTTTGGCTAATTCGCTGAAAAGTTCTGTTGGTTTGAGGAAAAACCCCAGTTTTTCAAGTGAGGCATCACGTATGGCTTCTATAAAATCGTTATATTTGGGATTTGATTCATCTATTTCTTTATAGTTAACTTTATCCTGTAATAAAATGGAGTTGGCGTATAATTCCATTTCATCTGAAAGGTATTTATAGAATATAAAACCTAATATGTAATCACGAAATTCATCGGCATCTATTTTACCTCTGAGGGTATTGGCAATGTTCCAGAGTTGCTGTTCCAGTTGTTTTTTTTGGTCTTCTGACATTTGTAATTTTAGTTATTTTAATAAAGTACAAATGTAGGAAAAAATGATAAAAAATGATATGATAAATTAATTAAAGGAGTTCCAGAATCGGGATCTCCTATTACTTTTTTATATTTGTTAAAAAAATATTTTTTTAATGTTTTGAAATATTAGTGGTTAAAAATCAAAATATCTGATAATTATAATAAATAGATTGCATGAAAATCATTTTCAATTAATCAAAATAATAAATAATAAAAAATACTAAGATGAAAAATAGTGAAGAACATATAAAATCACTTCCGATTACAGGGGGAAGCGGAATTTCTTTTAAAAATGCCATAATTATAAAAAGTGATGCTGGAGAAAATTATGATGCACTTGAACATCTAACAATTGACCTTATGGGGATTTCTATGGGGATAAAGATGGAAGTTAAGGGACAATTTCATATAAATCAAAATGGTAGATACTATGATATACATACAGTAGCAA
>CAIZXK010000427.1 GCA_903936865.1 uncultured Bacteroidales bacterium
AGTTTTTTCTATGTGGGTATTCAATTTTGTTTGTTTTATTTAATGAATTTTCTTTCATTTTTATCAACTGATTTAAAAATGATTATCATTCGACTTATCCATGCAATATACTCATTGTTAATAATATATTTTTCATACAAAATTACAGAGAAAATTTCTGATATTAAAAATGCAAAAATTGTAGCTTTTATATTAGCTGTGTTGTGGCTAATGCCTTGGCTTAGTGTAAGAAATCTTGTCGAAATGGTATGTATTCCGTTTTTACTTTGGGCTACATGGATTGTTTATAAAAATCAGGAAACAAATAAGGTTTTTCCTTATTTACTGGCAGGTTTTATAGCTGGATTTGCATTTTCAACTCGCTTTCAAACCAGTGTTTATATTATTGGGATGGGAATTGTAATTCTTTTTAATAATAAATTTTATAAGACTTTTCTTTTTACGATAGGTTGCATTCTGTCAGTTATTCTTATTCAGGGTGTTATTGATTTCATTATTTGGGGACGTCCATTTGCAGAATTGCAGGAATATGTGATGTATAATATCGCCAACAAAAATGCATATATTACTAATTCCTGGTATTCATATATTCTTGTTTTATCAGGACTAATGCTTCTTCCACTTGGTATTGTCTATTGGATTGGTATGTACAAAAGTATCAATAAAAATACTTTATTGATATTTATTCCTTTTATACTTTTTCTTGCTTTTCACTCTTTTTATCCTAACAAACAGGAAAGATTCATTTTCACCTTGCTTCCAATGTTTGTTATTTTAGGACAAACAGGATTATATAATTATTATAACATTGGAAATCTAAAAAATAAAACTCTAATTAACAGACTTTTACTAGTGTTTTTTGTTTTAAATTTTTTATTGATTCCATTTTCAATAACATATTATAGTAAAAAGGCAAGAGTTGAATCAATGGCTTTCATTCAAAACGATAAAAATGCAAATATAATTTTAGTTGAATATTCAAACAGTGCTGGAAACGTTATGTTGCCAAGTTTTTATAGTAAAAAATGGTTAACTTTTTATAATTTCACAACAAAAGATATTGATTCAAACGATACAACGATGATTGAAAAAAAATCTGCGTATGTATTTGAAATTAAAAATACTAATTTCTTAGATACAATTACACCTGATTATATCTATTTTATTTCGGATGCAAATTTATCAGAAAGAATCGGTTTAATGGAAAAACATTTCGGAAAATTAAATTTTCAAGACAAATTCTATCCTGGATTTATTGATAGACTAATACATAAAGTAAATCCAATAAATAAAAATGAATCAACTCTTGTTTACAAAGTTTTTAAAACAAATCAATAAAAGCAGAAATCAATTATTTGTAAATGTATTAATAATCTCATTACATATAAATTCAGAAGCATTTCCATTACCAAAAATAGGGGGAAATGCAAAGTCAGATTTGTTAAAAAGATCACTAACCGCATTAATAATCCGAAAATAATCTGCATCAGCAATAATTGAACTTCCATGTTCAACCAATTCAATCCATTCTGTTTGTGGTCGTAAGATTACACATGGTTTTCTTAAAAAATAAGCTTCCTTTTGAACACCACCAGAATCTGTAATTATTAATCTGGAATGTTGTTCCAACTGAATCATGTCTAAAAACGAAACAGGTTCAATTATTTTAATTCGTTTATTTAATAAAAGACGATTATAGATTTCGGCATCAATATTTTTATCAAGAAGCTTTGAAGTGCGGGGATGTAATGGAATAACAAAATCAATTTTATTGCTATCAGCAATATCCATAATTGCTTTGAAAATGGCTGACAAACGTTCAGAATCGTCTGTATTATTATCGCGATGTATTGTTGCTAAAATATAGTTTTCCTCTTCAAGGTTATTGGTTTGTAATATTTCACTTTTAGCGGAAGCTATCTTTGAAAAATACAGGGTATTATCAAACATAATATCTCCACAATGATAAATTTTGGGATTATCAGCAGTAAAAGGTGCATTATTGTCAATTTTAAAACCTTCATTTATTAAATTATTTAATCCGGTTTGAGTTGGAGAAAACAATAAAGTTGAACAATGATCACAGATTATTCTGTTTATTTCTTCAGGCATCGTTTTGTTAAAAGAACGCAGACCTGCTTCAATATGAACGACTGGACAATGTATTTTTGAAGCAGCAATTGCACCAGCCAACGTTGAATTAGTGTCACCATAAAGAATAATGCAATCCGGTTGTTCTTTTACTAATATATCTTCAATTCCTTTAATCATTTGTGCTGTCTGATGACCGTGATTTCCAGAGCCTACATTAAGATTATAATCAGGTTTTGGTATTTGAAGTTCTTCAAAAAAGACTTCAGACATATTCTGATCATAATGCTGACCGGTATGTATAATAATCTCTTTTATAGCTTCTTTATAATTTTGTCTGATTGCTCTGCTAATTGCAGAAGCTTTTATTATTTGTGGTCTTGCTCCTATTACTGTTATTATTTTAATCATCCTTATATTAGATAACTTATTTATATTTAACGTGTTAATATTTCATCCTTTTTATTTGGTTTTTTTCTAAATACTACAAATTTTATAATTCCAATAAAATAACCAAATCC
>CAIZXK010000428.1 GCA_903936865.1 uncultured Bacteroidales bacterium
CAGGAAGAACTTAAGTAAGAGCTTGATACGTGTTTTAGATGTGATTAATGCCTCAATCATTCGTTAAATTTTGATAAATTCGAGTAGCAAAAATACTCACTATTTTATATTCAAACAAAAATAAATTGTTAATTTTTTAAATAAAAAAGATAATTAAATGAATAGCAATGTTTTACGATTTGTCTTTTTCGCCGAAAGTTCGTTGTACTTAATGTAGCAAATTTTTTCTCGCAAAGACGCTAAGAACGCCAAGGTTTTACAATTCATATCAAAACACAGATATTTTGACAGGCTCATTACGAGTGTTGGCTGTTGGCTGTTGGCTGTTAGTTATTGGAAAACATGCTATATATCAACATTATGCGAAGCGTTCATTTTATTTTATGCAAATGGTTCGGTATTTAAAACATAGAAAGCTTTAATCCATGCTGCAAAAGATTTTGTAGGTAATCTGAATTCTCCTTTTTGAGCAGGATTTGCAATTATAATATTTCTGTTTTTAAGTGCCTGTATTGCATTATTCAACGTATGCTCTTTGATGCTTATTTCTGAATTAATTTTTTCTCTATCAACCCAGTTGTCAGAAAATTTTGACATTGCCTGTAAAACTTTTCTATAATCATCAGAACCTATCTGTGTAAAATACAGTTCGTTAAAATATTTATGCCCTAACTGATTCAGAGCACCATGAATACCAAAAGCACCATCTTTAACATCTTTAGCATCAATTACATTATCAGTATCTATTTCAAAAGCTTTATAGGCAAATTCCTGCAAAAAATGAGGATAACCTTCCGATAACTGAGAGATTAAATGAACCGCTTCTTTTGTGGTTGCTGTTTCGTTTTTATTAATAGTATTTGCTTCTTCAATACCACTTAAAACAACAGCATTTGACTCCGCTAATGAAAGGGGTTTTAAAGATAAAGTAGTGAAAATACGCGAGGAAGATTCGTGACTTTCTTTAAGTTTCTCAATTAAACCAGGTTGTCCGGTCATACCAATAACCACCTGATCACATCCTTTCTTTGTCAATTTTTCAGTTAACAATTTTACAATCTCACCTAAAGAAGCTTTTACCGAAGGTCTGTCTGCTTCGTCTATCAGGATTAAAATTCCATCCAATTCGCCTTTTGCTTGCTTTATTACTTTTTCAAAATTTACAACCAGCTCATTTAATATTTCGTAAGGTTGTATCAGACTTTCATCAATTTTATGATAACGTACACCTAAAACCTCCCATTTATTTAAAAATTCCCAAACTCCTATAGCCATATTTTTAACTTTTTCCTTTTCGGAAAGAGCACGTTTAAATTCATTTGCAATGCATTTTAGTATTTCGAAAATACTTTGAGTTGAATCTAATTCAATATTTATTACTATAAAATTAACATAATCTGAATTTCCTAATGGTAATTTCCCTGATGCTTGTTGCTCCACCATTAAAAATAATGAAGATTTTCCCAGACCTCTTTCTCCTTCTATTAAAAAATGCTGAGGATTTCCATATTTCGTTTGAAACAGACTTTGTTCAATAAATTTCATTTCCTCTTCACGTCCGTGAAAAAGTTTAGGTGAAACGATACTATTGGGTCTAAATGGATTATATTTCATTTAATAACTGCTAATAACTGCTAATAACTGCTAATAATTGCTAATAACCGCTAATAACTTCTAATAATTAAGTGAAAATTAGTTAAGAAAAGCTTTCTTCACATTATTTACTTTAAATTCTCCCAATACCATTTTACGGCTTTTTTCAATCCCTGTTGCAGATTATGCGAAGGTTTGTATCCCAGTAAGGTTTGAGCTTTATTGATACTTGCTAATGAGTGAGGGATGTTGCTTTAGCTGTTAGCTGTTGGCTATTGGCTCCCTTCGACTCCGCTCAGGGCAGGTTCGACTTCGCTCAGTACGAGTGTTGGCACAGTATTTTTAGTTGTAACTATCTGATTTCACTAACCAATTCCCTTCTCTTTTCCCTCCAATGCGTTCAATGATATTCATATCTCTTAAGCTTCTGATATTTCTTTCGATAGTTCGCTTCGTAACTGAAAGCTTAG